>NZ_JASCQJ010000027.1:0-45164 GCF_033043255.1 Clostridium lamae
TCCTGTTCAATACAGAAATCATCTTTTATATTAGGCCTACTCTTTTTTTAACTGTCCTTGACAAAGGGTACAGTTTATCTATCTATAAGGCTTTTTCTTTAACCTAAATTATTTTATTATTTTATCCCTTATTTTTTCATTATATCATTCCTGATTTTTTCTTTCCCTCTGCTTATTCTCTTATAAATTACATCTTTGCTTAATCCTAATTCCACTGCAATCTTTTCTACTGACTCTTCAAATAAATACTTTCTAATAAATATAGTTTTATCTTCTTCTTTTAAATTATTTAATAAAATATAAAAATCCTTATTATCTACTTCTATATTTTCATTTACTTCAGTATCTATAATTTCTTCCTTCAGTTCTAAAGTTATTGCCCTTTTATTTATCTTTCTTTTATAATCAATAGCTTTATACTTAGCTACTGAAATTAAAAAATTTCTTAAACTTCCTTTTGTACTATCATAACAATCTATATTCCTCCAAATAGCTATTAAAACATCATTAAAGCATTCATCTATATCATTTATCTCCGAGTAATTACAAAGTATCTTATTTATTACTCCATAAATTAATTTTCCATAAGCTCTTGATAAATTGTCCAATGCGAATTCATATCCATTAATTAAGTCTAAAAGTATTTCATTATCCTCCAAAATGATCTCCCCCTATAGAATATTATTTATATTTATTAGATAAATACTCTTGTATCTCATCACAATCTGTATTTCTTATTAATAAATCCTTAAATTTACCATTGCTAAATTCTATAAGAAGTTCTGATTCAAGCCTTCTTCTAGTAAGAAAGAAGTATGCAATAGGTATCATTGAAATAAAATAAACAATGCTCTTTATTAATTCTGATTTATTTGCTAACATATATGCAAACATTGATAATACTGTTGATAGTAAATATGCCATAAAAAGTAAGAACAATACGTTTCCTATTGAACCTATCTTACTTCTCTTATAATCTAATTGAAATTTAAATCTATACTTTTTCTTAACATCTGCTCCAACAATCATTTCTTTTATTTCTTCTTTATTATATATTTTTACTCCCTGCATTCTATTATAGTAATTTGCATTAACTAATATAATTCTTTTATTTGTACAAAACATTAATACATTAAAAGAATATCCATCACCAGTAATAAAAGGTGTATTTATCATTAAATTTACGCCAGTAGCTACATTAAGCATATCTGGATCAGTACCTTTTATTATCTTCTCTATTACTTCATCTCTTTCTAAAATCTTTTCCTTAACATGAATAAAAGCTTCACTAAGTTTTTCTTTTGCTAAATTTGTTCTTATATCATTTGTTATACTACTAAGCTTCTTATCATCAATATTAGCAAAGTCAATATACTCTTTAACTTCTTCATCCTTATAATTAATTCCATTTAGTTCTTTAAACACTTCCCTATCATTCATATTAAATACTCCTTTATTTTTATCTTTCATACTATATACGAATTTACATGTTAAATTTTGGACATTTAAAAATAAAAACGTAGATAAATTTATTTAAATACAAATCTATCTACGTTCCTTATCTATTTTAGAAATATATTTATTAATATCTTTACTAATAATCACTTTCTTTTTTCTTAACAACTACTATTATATTTAATATAAAAATGATTAAACTTACAATTGAAATTCCTATTAATATATCATTCCAAAAAGTCCAATTTAGTGCATTATTATCTGCAAGCACTCCTTGAAACATAAGTCCTGCATACATTGCTATTCCACATAAAATATCTACTATTAAGTCTGAAGTCTGAATTACTTTTCTAATAGCATTATTATTAATCAACTTATTTCTAATATTTATTGCTTTATAAAAATTTATACACACTATAATAAATAAGACTATATAAGCAACAAACACCCATTGAAAATGTAACATTACATCATCCAAAGGTTTTATTTCCACCATATTTACTCCCCCTAATATATAAGTAATTTATTTCCATATAAAAACTGATTATATCACCATATTTATTGTTCTTCAATAAATTTACATTCAATATTTTTATTTTAGATATCTAATATCTCCTTTAAACAACTCTGAATATACTGTGGAAAAAATAATGTTAGCTCGGCATGACTATTATAATTCTTCTTATCACAATAGGCTTTCATATTAATATTTTTCATTTCTTCTAATAAAGGCCTTATATCTGACATATATGTTTCTTCTTCTGTTGAATAATGAATATGTACAGAGTTATTATTGTTCTTATTTAAATATACTTTATCCTTCATTAAATTATTAAGCTTATCTATTGAATCATCGCTGCAATCCCCCATAATATACTCTAGTATATTTCTATGATTAGGAATATTTAAATAGTCTCCAAGATTATACTGTGGTGCCCCTACAATTATAAAATTGTTTTTTCTTTCTAATCCAAAATACAAGGCAGAATATCCACCCTTACTGGACCCAATATAAATTTCTTTTTCTGGCCTTATTTCATCTGATATTTTATTTATTAAAGCTCTTACATCTTCTTCAATCATAAAGTCTTTATCTTTACCTAAATAATAAGCTCCTCTTCCATCAAATCCAAAATCATCTAATATAAATAGCTTGTTACACTTAAATTCATCAATAGTCCTTATATACTTATACCTAGCTTTTTGACCTATTTTTGTACATGCTGAAAAGACTATTATTAATTCTTTAGATTTAATATTTCTTTCTAATAAATATTTAATTTCATACTTATTCCCTAAATATGTTTTTTGTTTAAAATTCATTAAGTATTTAGTTTTTAATAAATCTACTCCTTTATTTACCTTACTTAGTATATTCATCTCTTTACCCCTCAAATAAATTAATAAAAAATAAAAACAATGTTTTTTAAATAAACATTGTTTAATTAGTTATTAATTATATTATATCAAATAATTGTAAAATATTATTACATTACCCTTAATTTTCTAAATCTATTGTAAGATGCCATAATTTCTTGCTTTCTAGGTAAAGCTAAACTTCCTGATCCACCTTTTATATTATCTATGGAGATCAAACCATTTCTTTTAATTTCATTGTAAGCTTTGTTCACTGCCTCTTCTAAAGATAAATTTTGATTCATCATATTATCTTCTATCCACTTCATAATATATCCAATAGAGTTTAATTGTTCATTATCCACTATCTGCTCTACAGATCTTAAATCAATATTTTCATTATTTATACTTATATTACTTAAGCCCATAGTCTTAATTTTTACACCCTTATAAGTACTCTCTATAGTTCCCTTTTGAAGCTTTCTATTAAAGTTTATATTTACTTTAATATTTTTTTCTTCAATTCTCTTATTTATTTCTCCACGCATAAGAGCTTTTGCTTCCCTTGTGACATCCTTTGCTTCATAATTATCCATTTGTATAACAGTATCTGCTACATCAAAATAATCTCCTGAACTACCTATAACTAATATTGTTGAGATATCCTTTTGATTATATAATGGCTTTACTATTTCAATAAATGGCGTTATCGGCTCTTTTTCTTTAGAAACTAATCTTTGCATCAAATCATCTCTAATCATAAAGTTAGTAGCTGATGTATCTTCATCTATAAGTAATACTTTAGAATTAGCTTCAATTGCTTCCACTATATTTGCTGCTTGTGATGTACTCCCACTGGCATTTTCTGTAGTGAATTTTATTGTATCTTTACCATTTGGAAGATTATCTATAAATAATGATATATCTGTATTTTTAATACTTCTTCCATCTTCAGCTCTTACCTTAACTGCACTATTATCAGTAATTACATATTCCCTTCCGTCACCTTCAATATGATTATAAACTCCAAGCTCTAAGGCATTTAAAAGAGTTGATTTTCCGTGATATCCACCACCAACTATTAAGGTTACCCCATTTTTAATTCCCATACCTTTAATTAATCCCTTATTCGGAAGATTCATTTCTACTTCTAATGAAGCAGGGGATTTAAAAGGTATAGCACTTTTTAATGGCTTTTGTGATACTCCACTTTCTCTCGGCAAGATTGAACCATTTGCTATAAAAGATATTAATCCTCTATTTTTAAGTTCACTTCTAATATATTCTTGATCTTGAACTAACTTAACTCTATCTATAATTTTAGACTTATTAATATTTTCATATATTAATGTATTTTCTACTATACTCGGTATAACATTGTATAGAATTTTTTCTAGTTCTTTAGCTAAGACTGTTCTTCCTTTAGCAGGAAATCCAACGTAAAATCTAGCTTCTATATTATCTTCATTAATAACTATTGAGGTTCTTTCTAATATTTCCTGTGGGCATCTGCTTATAGAAATTAATCCACTTTTTCCTGACCCAAATATTTTCTCGCTATACTTATTTATATTAAGATAAAACAATCTAGTTAAAAAATCAGAAACTGCAACCTTTTTATAATCTTCATTTATTAACTCTTCTGGAAACTTAGCCTTACTTTTATTTATAATGACTCTTAATCTTGAAGGCGAAGCAAATGGGTCTCCTTGCACATGATCAATACTTAATAAGTAACCTTTAAATTCGTATTGTCCTTGTAAATCCTTATACGCCTTATATCCTTTTCCATCTATTCTTTGAAGTTCATTTTTTAATATTATAGAATTCTTCATAGCAGTACCTCTTATAGTTTATTAAAATATTCGTCTATCAACTTTTCTCCCATTCTTCTGTACATATTACTCATATTAATAAAGGAGCTGAGTAGTAAAAAGTTCTTTTGAAATTCTTTGTCCTCTATATTTTCATTTACCATCATACTTTCTATATTATCAGTTTTTTCATATATAGTTTTTTCTACATCTCTAAAGTCTTCATTATATTGTTCTAAATATAAGCTATATAGCTCTCTTATTGGATATTTTTCGCCACCTTCAAAAGTTTTCACTATTTTGCTTAGTGAGCTTTTTATATCACTAATTGATAGTCCTCCCTTTAAGTTATAAATAAGGCTCATAAGTATTAAATGCTCTTTGCTATATTTCTTATTCTTTATAGACATTAGTAATTTTCCCTTAGCATAATTATTTACCATAGTCTTTGTTAGTGCTTTATCTTCTTCTGTTCTTTTACTATCATTAAATTTACTATCAAAAAGCTGAGTAACTTGATCCATATATAAATCTAGTTCTGGCATCTCCTCTAAAGTCAATTGACTTTGTAAATTTAGCTCCTTGAATTTATCCATTAATTCGTTTTTATCCATAACGTCCTCCATGTAGTTTTTTAAACTACTTATTAATACACCTATATTTAAATATACTAGTAATCAGTAGATAATTCAAGAAAATTAATAAGTTTAATATATTTTTATGGGAATTCAGAGCTTATACAACTTTGACTTTCAAAGTATATTTTATTAATATATAAATAACAATAGGTAGTTTTTGAAACTATGTGTAAAGAGGTGTTTAATTTGGGAAAATATTTAAGAGAACCTATTAATAGTCTAACTCATTTAGTCGGTGCGATTCTTTCACTTTTTGCATTAATTGCAATGTTAGTAAAAGGAATAACTAGTAATGCATCTGCTGTGGCAATTGTTTCTGTAATAGTATTTGGTATTAGCTTAATTCTTTTATATAGTGTATCTGCAACTTATCATGGAGTTATAACAAGTGATAAAATTATTTTTAGATTAAGAAAATTAGATCACTCTATGATATTTATATTAATAGCTGGCTCTTATGCTCCATTTAGCTTAATAGCACTTGGAGGTTCAAAAGGCGCTGTATTCTTTTCAATTATAGCTTCAATTGCTATAGCTGGTATTTTATTTAGAATGCTTTGGTTCAACTGTCCAAGATGGTTACAAACAGCTCTTTATATAGGTTTAGGATGGGCAGCTATATTTATGATTAAACCTTTATCACAAGTATTAAGTCCTGTTAGTTTATTTTTATTAGTTTTAGGTGGCATATTTTACACAGTAGGTGGAGTTATATATGGCCTTAAACCTAAAAGACTTCAACTAGGAAAATTTGGTTTTCATGAAATATTTCATATATTTATTTTATTAGGAAGTTTATGTCACTTTATTTGTGTATTCTTATTCTTATTATAGAAATTTCTTAATATTAATATACTTATATTATTTAAATTAAATGTATATTTTGTAGCGTAACTAAAAGAAAATTTAATATAAATAAATAATGATAGCTATAATTATTATAGCTATCATTATTTTTATTATAATTACTTAATTACTGCTTAATTATTGCTTTTCTAGTTAAAAATCTTGCTAATCCTATAAATATAATAAATAGTACTATAAATGTTAATATAGCTGCATATACATTTCCAGTATTAATTCCAAATATAATTGCTATAAACTTATATATATTTGCAGTTAAATCAGGATAGAATACATCCACTATACCTCCTAAGTTGAATAATATAACCGGCAAAATAGATACTACTACTTTCATAAGTTTATTGCATCTATAATAAATTATAGTTATTAAGAATCCTAAAGAAATTGCAAATATACATAATGCTCCTTGGAAAGCAATACTACTAAGTAAAGTTTCTATACTATTACTTTGTACCCAATTAACAGAATTATCAAAGTGACCTTTACCAATATTAGCATAAGCCATATCATAAAGAGTTGGACATTTCATAAAAATATTATAGATACGATTAATAATTATATCTATAATAGACATACCTACGGCAACTGGAATCATAGATAATGCTGTTCCATATATGAAATCTTTTCTAGAAACATTATTACTCTTCATAAAATAAAAGTTTTCCTTAAATAAATTTAATCCTGCCACAAATATAAATATTACTGATGATAGCTCTATTCCTGAAGAAGATACATTACCAGTTCTTGAAAGTATCACTGAAGCTACGCATACAGTAATGAAAATTGCATAATAGATTGCTATTGAATTTTTTAAACTATTAATATTATATTTTATTATAGATTTTATTTTCATTATTTAACTTCCTCCTCTCCAGTTAAATGGATAAATAATTTTTGTAGTTCTACCTTTGATGTTTCCAATCCTAACTCTCTTATTTGTACTTTATCTTCATCACTTACTTTTCCAATAATTGTTGCAGCTTTAAAACCTGCCATAGAATCTATATTAATACATTTCTTACCTTCTATATATTTTTCAACATTTTCTGAAGCTCCTGATACTAAGTAAGCTTCCCCTAATAATTTTTCAACTTCATCATCACCTAATACCTTACCATTTTTAATTATTATTACTTTTTCTAATATCTCTGAAACTTCTTCTATAATATGGGTTGATAAAACTATAGTTTTAGGTTCATCAATATAATTTGCTACTAATTCCTTATAGAACATATCCCTATGATTAGCATCTAACCCTAAAACAGGTTCATCAAAAAGCAATACTTCTGCTCCTGATGATAAAGTTATAATAATCTTACAAATTGATGAATATCCAGTAGATAATTCTTTAAACTTCTTATTAATATTAAGTCCAAATTTATTGCTTAAGCTTAAAGCATAATCCATATTAAAATTACTATAAAACTCTTTTGTCCATTTAAATAAATCCTTTATTTTCATTCCTTCAGGATATAAATCTTGTTCTGTCATAAAATATACTTTTCCTAAGGCATTACTATTTTCTACTACATCTTCATTATCTATTATTACACTGCCTTCACTTGAGAAGATTCTATTAGTTATAAGATTTAAAAGTGTTGTTTTTCCTGCCCCATTTCTTCCTAATAAACCGTATATCTTATTTTCTTCTATAGTTAGCGAAACATTATCTAAAACCCTATGCTTTCCATATTCTTTAGATAAATTTGATATCTTTATCAATGCCATTATCTATTCCCCCTTTTAATCATATTTACAATATCATCAATAGATATATTAAGCTTCTTTGCTTCTTCAATTAATGAAACTACATAGTTAGAATAAAAATTATCTTTTCTCTTTTGTATTAATACTTCCTTACTTCCCTCCGAAACAAACATACCAACACCTCTTCTTTTATATATAATTCCTTCGTCTACTAATATATTAAAGCCCTTTGCCACAGTTGCTGGATTAATCTTAAATTTTATTGATATTTCTGTTGTTGATGGTATCGCTTCATCTTCTTTGAAAATTCCATTTAATATACCATCTTCTATTGATTGTGCTATTTGAATGTATATAGGTATTTCACTAGAAAAATCTAAATTCATAGCTACCTCCTTTTAACTTTATACTATAATATATGTCATTTTTGTTATTTGGTTCATTACTTATGTAATTAACTATATACCTATTGGTTTATTTTGTCAATATTTTAAAAATAAATAATTTACTCATTTTCCATTAAATTTTCTAAATATTATTCTACCTTTAAATGAAAATATATTTACTTTATGATATAATAACGAAATGAATAAAATTAGAAATGAGGTATGTTTTTAGTGATAACTGTATCAAACGTAAGTTTAAGATTTGGTGGACGTAAGCTATTCGAAGATGTAAATATAAAATTCACTCCTGGTAACTGTTATGGTGTTATCGGTGCTAATGGTGCTGGTAAAAGTACTTTCTTGAAAATATTATCTGGGGAAATAGAACCTAATACAGGTGATGTAAGCATAGCCCCTAATACAAGAATGTCTGTTTTAAAACAAGATCATTTTGCTTATGATGAGTATGAAGTTTTACAAACAGTAATTATGGGAAATAAAAGATTATATGAAATAATGGAAGAAAAGGATGCTTTATATGCAAAGGCAGACTTTTCTGATGAAGATGGTATAAGAGCTTCTGAATTAGAAGGTGAATTTGCTGATATGAACGGTTGGGAAGCAGAGTCAGATGCATCTTCTTTACTTCAAGGTTTAGGTATCGGAACTGACATACACTATAAGAAGATGTCTGAATTAACTGGTTCTGAAAAAGTTAAAGTTCTTTTAGCACAAGCTTTATTCGGAAATCCTGGAATACTAATTCTAGATGAGCCTACTAACCACTTAGATATCCAATCAATTAACTGGTTAGAAGACTTCCTTTTAAGATTTGAAGGAACTGTAATAGTTGTATCCCATGACAGACACTTCTTAAATACAGTATGTACTGTTATGGCTGATGTTGACTTTGGTAAAATTAAGTTATACGTTGGTAACTATGACTTCTGGTATGAGTCAAGCCAATTAGCTCTTCAAATGTCTAAGGATCAAAACAAGAAGAAAGAAGAAAAAATCAAGGAATTACAAGAATTTATTGCAAGATTTAGTGCTAATGCTTCTAAATCTAAACAAGCAACTTCTCGTAAGAAATTATTAGACAAGATTACTTTAGATGATATTCAACCATCAAGTAGAAAATATCCTTTCGTTGGATTTAAACCTGAAAGAGAAGTTGGTAATGAAATTTTAACTGTTGAAGGATTAACTAAAACAATTGATGGAGTTAAGGTTTTAGATAATGTTAGCTTCAGAGTTAATAAAGATGATAAAATTGCTTTCATTGGGGACAATGAAATTGCCATAACAACTTTATTCAAGATAATCAATGGTGAAATGGAACCAGATAGTGGAGAATATAAGTGGGGAATAACAATAACTAATTCTTACTTCCCTAAAGATAATAATGAGTTCTTTGAAGGCTGTGATTTAAACTTAGTTGACTGGCTTAGACAATATGCTGGAAAATCAGTTGAAGAACAATCTGAATCTTACTTAAGAGGATTCCTTGGAAGAATGTTATTCTCTGGAGAAGAAGCATTAAAGAAAGCTAGCGTATTATCAGGAGGAGAAAAGGTTAGATGTATGTTATCTAGAATGATGCTTACAAATGCTAATGTATTAGTATTAGATCAACCTACTAACCACTTAGATCTTGAATCTATAACTGCTGTTAATAATGGTTTAAAAGATTATAAGAGTGTAGTTTTATTTGCTTCTCATGACCATCAATTCATTCAAACTATAGCAAATAGAATAATTGATATTAAAGAAGATGGTTCAATAGTTGATAGAACTATGGCATACGACGAATATCTAGAATTCTCAGGAAAAACTAAGTAAGTCAATAGAAAAATATCATAGTTATTTGCTCCGTCACTTCGTTCCAAGTCGCCATAACTATGATATTTTTTCTATTTTTATAAATTAATACTGTATGTGAAAAGTCAGCAGAGCTGACTTTTTTATATTTTATATAACTATTCTTATTGGTTATTAGTCTTAAACTATCATATTTCTATTTTCTTTATAGTGTATCCTTTTTCCTCTAAGAAATCTAAAACACTATCTTCACCCATATAATGTCTGTAGCCTACTGCTACAACTCTTTTTTTTCCATCTTTTATTAATTCATCTATTTTATTAGCCATTCCTTTATTTCTTTCTATATTTAATAAATTATAAATTTCTTCATCAGTTTCTTCTCTCAACTTTGCTTCTAATTTTTCTGCATTTTCAACGTCACTATTTACATAATTATGAAAAAGTTTATTTATCCTATCTATTTCTTTATCTTTTAATTCATCATTATATTTATTTATATATTCTTTCAAAGAATTCCAACTATAAATATCATTTAGTAAATTTATTTGAAAATCTATTCCTTCTATCTCATCTATTTCTATTTTATTTATTTTGGCTTGATTCATTAATAATAAATCTGTCGAACTACCTGCAAATCCAGTTTCTTTTAACTGATTAGCTAATATCACTTGATTTAATCCATATGCATTTAATTTTTTTATTGAATTAATATTTTGGTTATTAGAGTTTATTATTTTTTTCAACTTATTAATTTCATCTGTAGATAAATATTTTTCTATAGTATCTCCATCTTCTAAATTCATACTTTTTTGAAGTTTAGTTATACTACTAGCTACCGTTGTATCTACCTCTACAGTTAAAATATCTGCACTATTTAATATTTCTTTTAATTTATCATTTAGTAATATATGAGTATTTGGTGCTGGATGCATGGTTCCAACTAAAGTCACACTATTCCCATCGACACTTGTTGCCTCCCAAATAAATCCCTTTGCTACTGGTCTAGTATCTTGAGCCGCCTTTGGTTCACATCCCACTAATGTCACCAAAACCATAAAAACTAAAATTAGGCTAGTACTTAACTTAAATCTTTTTATCATTTCCCCCATCCCCTTATAAGTAAAATATTCATTTAACACACTTATTATATTCCATTTTTTTTACATAAACAAAGGGGAATTTATAATGCAATTATTATTATCTATTTTAACTTCATCTTTCTTTATATTTAACATAGTATCTATTAATAAAAAAGCACTAGATTGTTTATACTCTAAGGCCTAACGGTATAAACTTCTAATGCTTTTTATACAAATAATATATCCGACGACATAATTATTCGAACTATTCAATTTATAAAATTTTATATTTTATTGCTTATTTATCAATACTTTTATTATAAGTATTAACTCATAATATTGTCTATACACTCTCCAACAGTAGAAACATGTTTATTGGCAATTCTCTTTAAATCTTCTTCTACATGATGAAAGGTAAAACTATTTTTAGTTAATTCAAACATAGATACATCATTAAATGAATCTCCTATAGCATAAAGATTTTCTTCTTTGATGTCATTTAATTCAAGTATACTTTTTAATCCATTTCCCTTTGAACAATCTTTTGGTGATATATCTACAAAGAACTGATTTCTAAAAGCCTCAAGGTCTTGTCCATATATTTTAACTAATAAATTTTTTATATCTTCTGCTAATTCTACATCTTTATTTAGTGAAAAAATACTTATGAATGAATACATTCTTCTAGTTGAAAATAACTCATTTATTGAAATTCTATCTTTAAAACGTACTAGCATATCACTTATATCTTGTGATAAACAACTTGCATGCTCTAAACTCTTAGTTTCAATCAAATAATGTTGCCCATCTGATACAAAATTAATACAAACATCTTCTCTATCTATAAAATCCTTAATTATTTTTTCTGCTATATCATTTCTTATGTATTTATTTAAAATTACTTCTTTATTATTATCTAATACTATAGATCCATTACAAGCTACTATGTAGTCATATTCTATTTCAGGATAATCTCTAAACAAATCATATATAGAATCAACATTTCTTCCTGTTGAAATTACAAACTTATTTCCCTCTTTCTTAAACCATATTATTGCTTCTAAGTTCTCCCTACTTATAGTTTGATCTTCCCTTAATAAAGTTCCGTCTAAATCACAAGCTAAATACTTCATTAAATCACACTCCCCCACGAATACTTCTAAAAGATTATATCACATTTCTTGTCAGAATTTTTTCAATATATAAAATTACCATATATTTAATAAACATTTAATTTGCACATTATGTTGTCATGTAATTTTTTTATATTTTTATATAATTAAAGTATATTAATGTTTTTAAGTATCTATTTAGTTATTATTTTCTATATTATCATACTTATTATTTAATATAAGTATATCTACTCTTCTATTTTTTGCTTTTCCTTCATCAGTATTGTTATCTGATATAGGTCTATATTCCCCATATCCAACTGCTGATAACCTATCAGGTGATACACTTCCTTTCTCTATTAAGAATTCTACTACGTTTGATGCTCTTATCGATGATAGTTTCCAATTTGAACTAAAGTCTTCATTCTTTATTGGAATATTGTCCGTATGCCCTTCTACTCTAACATAATTATCAATTTTATTTAAAATAATCGCTAATGAACTTAATTTAGATCTCATATCTATTTTTATATCTGCTTTTGCACTATCAAAGAAAATACTATCATTAAAACTTATCACTAATCCTCTTTCTTCTATGGATGTGGATACACTATCCTGTAGGTCTAAATCCTTTATCATATCATCAACTTGCCCTTCTATCCCTTGTAGCTTTTCTTCTTCACTTTGAACTAAAGGGGATAATTCACCATCACCACTAGATTCACCTAAAGGTTGTCCAACTTCTTGATTATTTATTCCTGTTCCTCCTGTAAAAGCATTTGACATAGAATTAGCCAACTTTTCATACTTCTTTTGATTTACATTTGATGCAGAATATAAAACAACAAAAAATACCATAAGTAATGTTATAAGATCAGAATATGTAAGAAGCCATCTCTCGTTATTTTCTGGTTTTTCTTTTCTCTTCTTCATTCTATACTTCCTCGCCTAAATGCAGTTTTTCTATTTCACTTTCCGTTAAATATCCTTCTAATTTGCTTATTATAGAGTTTGGACTGATTCCTTCTTGAATAAGTAGTACAGCTTCTATGTACATTTCTTTTTCTATAATTTCTTCATCATTTAAAGCCTTTAATTTATTTGCTATTGGTAACCATATTAAGTTAGCTGTTGCTATACCATAAAGTGTTGCTATAAATGCAACTGCAATTTTATGTCCTAACTCATCTGGATCATCTAAGCTTCCTAAAACTTGAACTAATCCCATAACTGTTCCTATAATTCCCATAGTAGGTGCATATCCACCTGCTGCCTCAAATATCGCTATTCCTT
Source organism: Clostridium lamae (assembly GCF_033043255.1). Taxonomy (NCBI): domain Bacteria; kingdom Bacillati; phylum Bacillota; class Clostridia; order Eubacteriales; family Clostridiaceae; genus Clostridium; species Clostridium lamae. Next base: position 13,529 of record NZ_JASCQJ010000027.1, read on the forward strand.
GATGATGTCTCTCTGAAATCTGCTCTAATTTTGTTTCTAATGAACTTTTTACTACTTCTGGACTGATTCCATCCACAATCATCTGTAATCCTTTCTTAATAAAAGGATCTATTGCAGAATCATTTAAATCTGATTCCATACTAAGAAGACCATCTTTTCTTGTCTTCGTAGCTAAATTCTTGAAAAAAATAATATTATCTATAATATTGTTTTCTCTTTTCTTAAAAGCTACTGCAAATATCTTAGGGAATCTCTTTAACACCTTTCCTTGAGTAGAAATTCCAACGGCTCCAATAGTTCCTCCAAATACTATTATAGCTGCTGTAAGTTGCAATAATGCTCCTAATGCTCCTCCCTCTAATGTAAATCCTAAAATTATACATACAAAAGAAAATATAATGCTAATAATAATTGTAATATCCATAATACACCATCCAATTAAAATGTTTATGTAATTTATATTATATAATTTACATAATTCTTTCAATTTCGTTATTTTAATTTATTTATTCCTATATTTGATATTTCTTTCGTTTATTCAAATTATTCCTCTGTATCTTAGATTTGTACTAAAATTAGATAAAGTTTTACATAAAAACATTACCATGGTATTTTCTGTAATTATACTATCCTTATGATATAAATTTAATAATCTAATTTATCATAATAAGGTAATTTTATGAGTTATAAATATGTTTTAAATCTTACTTCTCTTTATCTAATTGCTACTATATATGTTTATTGATTCTCCTTATAAATAATGATATAATACAAGACAAAGTGAATAGAACATTATAGGTGTCAGAGGGACAATTGTCTGCTCTGGTGAAAAGGGAAGCAGGTGCAATTCCTGCATGAACTCGTCGCTGTGATGTAGGAATCTTATTTCCGCTATTGTGAAAGTCACTAGTTAATAACTGGGAAGACGAAATAAGGTGTTGATTACTAAGTCAGAAGACCTGCCTGTAATGATATTGTGGAGCCACGAGTAATTGGTTGAAACATAAGAAACATTATTGATTTCAAGAATATTTCTATGTCTCAATGGCCTTTTACATACTAGTAAAGGTCTTTTTTTATTGATATATTCTTTTTTCAATATTGCTAAATCCACAATCTTCTACACTTATATGCAACTATGGATGGAGTTGTGGATATTACAGTATTGAAAGGAGAAACAATGAAAACTAACAAGAAAAAAATACTAGGAATAGGATTACTATTAATATTAATTGCTTCACTTAGCTTTATTTATTTTAAATTTAGCGAAAAGCCAGTAGAAGGAAGCAAATCAATTGTAATTGAAGTCATTAATAAATCTAAAGAATCAACAAAATATGAACTTAAGACAGATGCAGAATATTTACGTCAAGCTATGGAAGAAGCAGATGGATTAGATTTTTCTGGTACTGAAGGTCAATATGGAATTATGATAGATACCGTAAATGGAGAAAGAGCTGATTATAATATAGATGGTGCATATTGGAGCTTCCTTGTAAATGGTAACTACTCTAACTATGGTGTTGATGAGCAACCTGTAGAAGATGGCGATAATTTTCAAATCGTCTATACAAAGCAATAATTTGTAATGAATAGGCAAGCCATAAAACTTACTGCCAAGGATATTTCCTTAATTGGAATGATGGTTGCAGTTATAGAAGTTTGTAAAATTGCTCTTTCTGGAATCCCAAATGTTGAGCTTACTACATTCTGGATTATTATCTTTTCCATATATTTAGGAAAGCGAGTATTTTTTGTAATACCGATTTTTATAATTATCGAAGGATCCATGTATGGTTTTGGACTTTGGTGGATTATGTATCTTTATACATGGCCATCACTAGCACTTATTAGTACGTTATTAAGAAAAATGAACTCAGCAGTATCATTTAGTATTCTTTCAGGATTATATGGACTGCTGTATGGGCTTTTTTGTTCCATTCCATACGTATTTATAGGTACAATAGATGCTAATCTAGCAACTGGTTTGAGAACTGCATTCTCTTGGTGGATTGCTGGAATCCCTTGGGATATAGTACATGGCATTAGTAATTTTATTATTATGCTTGTCTTATACCATCCAATTACAAGTGTAATGAATAAGACTAAATATCTATATATGAATAATTAAATAATAAAATTAATTCATTTTATGTTTCTAACATATAAAAAGGAGATGCTACAAAGCATCTCCTTTTACTTTTAAAATAAGATTATTTATTATAGCTAATATGAAGTAATTCGTGAGCCTTCCCATGCCCTGGCTTACCCATATAAGTATCATACATCTTATTTAATGCAACATTTTCATGAGATTTTCTCTTCTTTAAGTTCTTATCTTGATTATATAATACTGATGCTCTAACGCTTCTAATATCCATGTTTAATCTATCTAAAGCATTAACGTGAGGTTGACCTCCACCATTTACACATCCACCTGGACACGCCATCACTTCAATGAGGTGATATTGTTTTTCATCCATTTTACCACTATTAATAAAATCAAATAAGCTCGCTGAGCCATTTATTACTGCTACATTATAGTTTTCTCCACCGATTTCTACAGTGGCTTCCTTAATGCCTGCAAGGCCTCTTACTTGCTCATACTCAATATTTTCTAAATCTTTTCCTTCAACAAAATCTTTTGCACTTCTTAAAGCTGCTTCCATAACTCCACCAGTTGCTCCAAATATAGCTCCTGCTCCTGTGTATTCACCCATTGCTGGATCTGCTTCACTATCTTCAAGCTTAGCAAAGTCAATCTTTGCATCTTTTATCATTTTAGCTAATTCTCTAGTTGTTATTACTGCATCTATGTTTCTTAATCCCTCATTTTCCATTTCTGGTCTATCTGCTTCATATTTCTTAGCAGTACAAGGCATTATAGTTACTGTAAATACATTCTTTGGATCTATATCTACAGTTGTTGGATAATAAGTTTTGCTAGCCGCTCCAAATATTTGTTGTGGTGACTTAGCTGTTGATAAATTTCCTAAAAGGTTTGGATAATAATTTTCTACTTGTCTTACCCAAGCTGGACAACAAGATGTAAACATTGGGAATGGACCACCAGCTTTAATTCTATGAACTAATTCTGTTGCCTCTTCCATTATTGTCATATCTGCTCCAAAGTTTATATCAAATATTTTATCAAATCCTAATTGTCTTAAAGCAGTATATATCTTTCCAGTTACATCTACGCCATATCCCATCTTAAATAATTCACCCATTGCAGTTCTTACTGATGGTGCCATTGCAACTATAACATGCTTTTCTTCATTTTCTAACGCATCTTTAACTCTATCCATATGAGATTTTTCCGATAATGCATCTACTGGGCAAGCTGCTACACATTGGCCACATAATAAACAATTAGTTTCATCAAAGCATTTTAAATTTTCTGGTCCAATTATATTTTCACCATTAACTTCAATAAATTTTATAGATTCTGTTCCAGTTTTAGTTTTACATGCTGCAACACATCTACCACAAGTTACGCACTTAGTTCTATCTATAACAATTGATTTACTTCTATCGTCAACATATTCTGATTTATCTGCAACGACAAAAGGTTTTGTAGCTTTAGCTCTTGTTTTAATAACAAGCTTTAAAAACTCACAATTTTCTCTTCTTTTACAAGGTCCACATTTAAACTCATGCTTATCCAATAAAGATGCAACTCTAGTCTTTACAGCTTCTTGAACTCTTTCAGTATTAGTATTAATAACCATTCCATCTTCTGGAATTAAAGAGCAAGCCTTTACCAAATCCTCTTGTCCTTCTATCTCTACTAAACATACTCCACACTGCCCAACACTACCACAATCTTCAAGAAAACATAAAGAAGGAATATCTATTCCATATTCTTTTGCTACCTTAATTAAATTATTATCATTATTTACTTCAACACTTCTTCCATTAATAGTAATATTTTTCATCGAAAATTCCCCCTATATTCATTTTTATGAAGCTTTTAGATTGTCATAATATTAACGCGATATATTATACTCCTTTTTTCGAATAATTACTATCTCTTAATTAATTCCATAAATAAAATATATTATCTTTTAATATAAATTATCCATATCTTTCTGTATTTACCAAGTATTTGTTTTGCAGGTCAAAATAAGTGAAGGAATTTTATCTACTATAGGATTTTTATTTATATTTTTATGGTAATATAATACTATAAAATGCATTAATGCGAGGTAACTTATGATACGTGTATATAACAGAAAAACTAAAAACTATGAAGTTGAAAAGGTAGCTGGAGGTAATTATATTAAATGGTCTTACGAATCTCCTGTTGGTAAAAACTTTACTGAACTGATATTGAAGAAAAAATTATTCTCTAAACTATATGGTACATATTGTGATACCCCTTTTAGTAAGAAAAAAATCTCAAAATTTATAGATGATTTTAATATAGATATGGATATTAGCACCAATACTATAGATGATTTTAAAAATTTTAATGACTTCTTTGTGAGGTCCTTAAAAGAAGAAGCTAGACCAATAAATATAGATAATAACGTACTTATTTCTCCTGGTGATGGTAGATTATTTGCTTACGAGAACATTTCTATTAATAAATTAATTCAAGTTAAAGGCATACATTATAGTTTATCTGAATTAATTGAAGATAATGATTTAGCTAAAGATTATGAAGGGGGTACTTGTTTAGTTTTAAGACTTTGTCCAACTGATTATCATAGATTTCATTTTGTAGATAATGGGATTCCTTTAGAGAATCATTTTATAAAAGGTAATTATTATTCTGTAAATCCTGTTGCTCTTGAGAGAATACCAAAACTTTATTGTCAAAATAAAAGAGAGTGGAGTGTATTTAAATCAGAAAATTTTGGAGACATACTTCATATTGAAGTTGGTGCTACTTGTGTTGGTACTATAATTCAAACTTATTCTGCAGATAAAAGAGTTAGTAAAGGGGCCGAAAAGGGATACTTTAAATTTGGTGGTTCTACTACCATACTTTTCTTTAAGAAAAATACAATTAAGATTGATGAAGATATAATAAAACAAACAAACCTAGGATACGAAACTATGGTTTTAATGGGGGAATCAATAGGAAATAAATACTAAATATATTGATTAAGGAGTTGAAATTTATGGGGGACTTAATATATAGACTTTTATTATTTTTAAATAGTAGTAAAGAAAATGATATAAATTATAATATAGCTCTTACCATGCTTAGAAATGTTCGCATAATTCCTAATATGTCCATTAATAAATTATCTGAGCTTTGCTATACATCTCCTGCTGCTATAACAAGATTTTGTCATAAGCTTGGTTATTCTACATTTATTGAATTCAAGGAAAATATAAAAATATATATCGATAGTTATAATGAAGGTCTTATGAAGCCAAAGTCAATAAGCTATGAAATATCAAGAGAAGATATGTTAAATAATATGTCACTTGAAATAATAAATGAAATTGAAACCTTTAAATCATTTATTGATTTAAAGGTAATTGATAGAGTTGTAGAATTAATTTATAGTAGCAATAATGTGTGTATATTTGGTACTCAATTTTCACAATTAATGGCTCAAGATCTTCAAAGAAAACTAGTTAATCTGTCAAAGATAGTTTATAATGCAAATGATGTACAAGAACAAGAGAGAATGGCTAGTGAGTTAGATGAAAACTCATTAGCAATATTAATTTCACCATCATCCCAATTTGTTTTTTATCATGAAAGATTATGGAAAAAGATAGAGGCTAGTCCTGCAACAGTAGTAGTTATTACTGAAAAGGAAAATCCACATTATCAAAAAAGAAGTGATTATATAATTTACCTTCCACATAAGAATACCTCAAATGAATATATACAAAATCATAGATATGATTTGAGTTATCTTATAGAGTATATATATTCGAGATATGGAAGTATGTATAAAAATTAAATTAGATTAAATATGAAAAGTACTAAACATAATAATTCTATATAAAATTATTATATTTAATACTTTTCCTTTTTATATTCCTTTAATAATATTAATGAAATTATTTTTATCCTCTTCACTTTCGAATAAGCTGAACCAATCGCATATTTCAACAGCAAAGTCTATAAATGCCGCTCCTTGTGCAGTTATGATATTTTTGTCCCTTACAACTCTTTCTAATATAAAATTCTCTCTTGGAAAAGGGTCTTCCTCCCCATATCTAAGAACATATTCTTCGTTCCATTCAACTATAGGAGTTGTATATTTTACATCATTTAATACCCCTGATTTAGCTAAAGCTAGTGTTCCTGCTCCACAAATTCCACCTATCAATTTTCCTTCTGAATTCAATTTTTTAATTAATTCTATAAATTCAGATTTAATATTTTTAAACCAACCACCAGATATTATTAACCCTTCAATATCATCATCTAAAATATCATCAATTATTTTTTTAGGTTTATACAGAAAACCTGATCTTCCCTTAACTATCTCATCATCATATGAAATTGGAATAATTTCTTTTCCTGCATCTGCACATAGCAAATGACTAATTAAAGTTGTTTCATAATCTGTCATTCCATCAAAAATAAAAATCAATACCTTACCCATTTTACACCCTCATTTCTCTTTTATTACATATATTCTGGCGATATATTATAATATAATTATACCACTTAATTTAATTAACTTTTATATTTGTGTACAATGAAATGAGTTTTTCAATATAAAATAAATAATAAAGGAGCGTGTCAAAACGCTCCTATAAAATAACCGTCATTATATTAAAATTCTGCTCTTTCTACTTTTTCAATCTTTTCTATTACATCCTTAAATTGTGGTAAGTAATCTTTGTGAGCAACTAACATTTCATTTAAAAGCTTTCTTCCTCTTACATCATCAGCAACTAATGGATTTGTTACCATTGCTAAAAGTGCGGTATTATAATCTCCTGTATAAGCTGCTTCAGCTGCTAATCTTTCAAATGCTTTAATTTGTCCAACCAAACCTTGAGCAAATACTGGTAAGTCAGTAACAGTTTCTACTGGAACTGGTCCATTCTTTCCTAAATAACAACTTACTTCAATAGCAGATTCATCTTCGAATTGCTTTAATGTTCCATTATTTCTTGTATTTACTGCTATTACAGTGTTTTTATCATTATAAATCCCATTAATTACGTTACATGCTACATCTGAATAGTATGCTCCACCACGTCTTGATAATTCTTCAGGCTTGTCTTTTAAATTAACATCCTTATACATTTCAAATAACTTTTCTTCAAGCTCCATAACTACTTCTGCTCTAGTCTTGCCCGTCTTAAATGCTTCTAATTCATCATTAAGCATATCTTTAGTCTTATAATAATATCTATGATATGGACATGGTATTACCCCAAAAGCCTTAAATGTAGCAACATCCCAGCCTAAATCTTTAATATTTGCCATTGTTTGACTCTTTGTATCAGGTGATGTTAATATCTTGATAACTTCATCTGTAACATCTTTTCCATCATTATAGACTCTTTCAGCAAAAACCATATGATTTAATCCAGCAAAATCTATAGTTATCTTATCTCTATCTACACCTAATATATCTGCAAATGAGAATTGTAATCCGATAGGAACATTACATACTCCAATTACTTTCTTATGAACTCCATATCTTAATAATGCTTCTGTTACTATCCCAGCAGGATTTGTAAAGTTAATTAACCAAGCATTTGGACATAATTCTTGAATATCCTTTGCTATATCTAATATTACTGGTACTGTTCTTAAAGCTTTAAACAATCCTCCTGCACCATTAGTTTCTTGTCCTAAGAATCCATGGCTTAAAGGAATTCTTTCATCTTTACATCTTGCTTTTAATAAACCAACTCTTAATTGAGTAGTAACAAAATCAGCATCTTTTAAGGCTTCTCTTCTATCTAAAGTCAAATGAATATTCATTGGAACTCCAGCTTTTTCAACCATTCTCCTAGCTAATGCTCCAACTATTTCTAACTTTTCTTTTCCTTCTTCTATGTCTACTAGCCAATAATCACTTACTGGCATTTCATCATATCTTTTAATTAATCCTTCTACTAACTCAGGTGTATAGCTTGATCCTCCACCTATTGTAACTATCTTTATAGGTTTCTTTTCCATAATATTAACCCCCATCATTTAAATATTTCTTCTCATACCCTTATTATACTTAGATTTTAAAGTAAACAATTTCAAAATTTGAAAATCTAATCCTCACCTTTAGAAATGACTTCTTTTATTCGTTTTTTAAACTTTTCTTCATTTCCATCAAAAATTATAATATTTATTCCCATCTCCTTAGCTCTATCTTTAACAGCTAATTTAACTGGCTCCTTTGTAGCAACTAAGATTTTATATACATTTTTCCCTCCTATCTTATTACTATATACATCTAATTCATTTAATGCATTTTCATTATACTTATCGCTATCTTTACATGAAATACAAATGGCAACAGAATCCTTCACTGCAATTACGTCTAATTCATTTCTTACTACCTTACTTTTATCATTCCATAAGAACATGACTCCACTTTTTACTTCATCTATCTCTTTAATTTCATTAATTATATTATTTGTTGCAACTTCAAGCCAAGTTCCACTCTTAAATATAAAGGACTTTAAATACTCATTTTTAAAATTAACCTTTATTTGCTTATCTATTTCATTACTATACTCTATTCCCCCTACTCCTTTTAAATATATAAGAATCTTATTTAGAAGAGACTTTTCCTCTCTACTTAATAGTTCTAAATTTATTTTTATGACTTTAGGATCTTCTGCATAATGAATAAAAATATTAGCATCATATAACTTCTGTTTATACATATGCCATAGTTCTAAATTCTTATAAATTGATTTAGTTAATAAAATTAAATCCTTCTTGTTAGCTAATTGAGTTGAGTCATCTATTACTTCTCCACCACTAGCTTTTATTAATTTATCTAAATCTAAATCTTCGAATTCCTCTTTTATTATCTCTACCTTATTATCAAATATATATAAATATTTATTTTTTATATCTATATAAGTAGATTTTATAAGATTATCCTTGCATATATTAAACATTTCTAAAGCGTTAATTCTACTCCCACCTGTTAAATTTACTAAGATAGATTTATTTTTATTTTCAGATATTATTCTATTTAATTCTCTTATATCTCCTTCTTTAACTAGATACTCTTGAAAACTTATATTTGTAAGATAAGTATTATAGTATTTTTTTAATGATTTCAAAAATATTTCATCTTCTTTTCTATATATAAATATAACTTTTTTAGGATTGAATTTTCTTGTTGCAAGTATATTAAATTCATTATGCCTATCAACTTGATTTATTAAAATATCTATATCCATACACTCTTTCCTTTTTAAATAAATATATTTTTAATTTGTCCAAAGGGACATAAATTTATCCTAACTAAAAGTAATATGAATAACTTTCTTAATATACGCTTTGTTTATCTATAAAAAAAGAGACGTTTTTATCCGTCCCTAAGCTTTTCATTATTTAACTATTTATATATATTTCTTGCTAAGTACACTCCTGAACATGATGCCATCATTAGCCCTCTAGTAAGACCAGCACCGTCTCCAATAGCATAAAGATTTTTTATACTAGTTTCTAATCTTTTATTAAGCTTTACTGCATTTGAATAAAACTTAATCTCAGGACCATAAAGTAGATTATCTGGATTAGCAAATCCTTTCACCACTTTATCCATTTCTAGTATAAAGTTAATTATATTAGTCATAGTTCTATATGGAATCCCTAGAGTAACATCTCCCGGCATAGCTGTCTTCAATGTTGCCTCTACTGAATTATTATCTAATTCATCTTGCCAAGTTCTTTTACCTTTTAATATATCTCCGAATCTTTGTACAACAACATCTCCATTAGATAATAGATTTGTAATTTCGGCTACTTTGTTTGCATATTCTATTGGTTTATTAAATGGCTCTGTAAACCTATGAGAAGATAATATTGCAAAATTTGTGTTTATACTCTTCTTTTCTTTATAAGCATGTCCATTTGCTAATGAAACTCCATTATCATAAACTTCAGCAGCTACAAAGCCATCAGGGTTCTGACAGAAAGTTCTAACCTTATCTTTAAACGGTTTGACATTTGAAATAAACTTTCCTTCATACATTAATTCATTTACCTTTTTAATATCCCCTTCAGATTTCATCTCAAATCTTACTCCGATATCCACTATTCCAACTTCTTTTTTAATATTATGTTTATCGCATAATTCTGATAAGAAATCTGCTCCATTTCTTCCTACTGCAACTACTATTTTATCAGCTAAATATATTCCTTCTTCAGTTACTATACCTTTAGCTTCTCCATTTTCGATAATTAAATCTTTAACCATATTTCCAAATGTTATATCAACGCCTTTTGATAATAAATAATCTTCAAGCTTTCCATATAATTCTCTGGACTTTTCTGTACCAAGATGTCTAATTGGAATATCTACTAAATTAATATCCTTTTTCCTAGCCTTGTCTTTAATTTTCTTAATTTCATCCTTATGCTCAACACCTGCTATATTCTTTTCTCCACCAAAATCTAGGTAAATCTTATCACAATAATCAATTAAATTCTTTGTCTCTTTATGACCAATTACATCAGGTAAATTACCACCAACTAATACTTCCTCCGAATCTTTATCATATAAAGATAGTTTTGCATCCGAAAAAGCACCTGCTCCAGCGAATCCTGTAGTTATATTGCAATAAGGCTTACATTTAACGCACTTATTTAAAACAGGTATTGGACAGTTTCTCTTATGTACTGATTTTCCTTTTTCAACGATTAATATTTTCTTTTCCGGACTTATTTTTGAAAGCTCGTAGGCGGTAAATATGCCACTTGGCCCAGCCCCAACTATAATGATATCGTAAATATTATTCATTTAATATCCCCTCTTACGAACAATTTTGTTAATCCATATAATATTATACGTATTTTTAAGGTAATATCAATATTTATTTTAATATTTATGTCCACTAGATAAATTAAATGATTTAAATAAATAAAAAGTGCTAGTCCTTAAATATATATATGCATAATAATTAATATTGAAAATAAAAAAAGCCTTGTAAATTCGTAATTTACAAGACTTTTATGGTACGGCGGAGAGGATTCGAACCCCCGACCAACTGGTTCGTAGCCAGCTACTCTATCCAACTGAGCTACCACCGCATATAGTTTTTTGACATTAATTATCTTATCATAACTATCATAATAAATCAAGCAACTATATTTAGTAATAATAAATTTAATTATTGTATATATCTGAAAATTCAATTTCTAACATTTGAATTTTATTACTATTATTATCCGTCAAACAATAGCTTTCTTTTTCCTCAACAATTTTTATTGGAAAGATAACTATGAATTCGCATCCCTTACCTTCACTACTATTTAATATTACTTCTCCATCCATAGATTTAACTAAATAGCTAACTAGGTCTAATCCTATTCCACTTCCAATAACATGATTATCAACTTTTTTCGTTTGATAAAATCTATTAAATATTTTATCCTGATGCTGTTTCGCTATACCAGGACCTTCATCTCTTATAGAAATTTTAATTTCACTATTTATTACAAATATATCTATATAAACATTTGAATTTGCGTAAGAAAATTTTATAGCATTTGATAATAGATTCATAAGTATTCTATCTACAACCTCTGGATCTATTCCCATTATACATTCTTCTTCGTTCGTATCAAAAATTAATTGTATTTTTTTCTGCTTTGCATATTTATCTATGCAGTTTACCGTACTTTCTATCATAGAAATAATATCTATATTTTTTTTATTTATAACATAATAATTATTTTCTAACTTTGTAGTATCTATAAGATTATTTATTAACTTAAGCATCTTCAAACTATTTTTTTTAACTATATCCATATACTCAATAGCCTTTTTATCAGTAATTGATACATTTCCATGATTAATCATCTGCATTACACTTAATATTACATTAAGATGCCCTCTTAAATCATGTGAGATGTTTAGCAAAAAGTTTTCTTGATTTGAATTCCTTTTTATTAATTCTGTTATTATACTCACTAAGTCCTCCTTTGCTAAATTCCTGCCACTTTTGATAAAAAATTCACTTAATTTGTCCTTATTTGATAATAATTCCCTTTCCATAAATTCATTATTAATCATCATGATAATCCCCTTTATAGCAGTTTTATAGTTAATTTTTAAAATCTCATAATTATAGTGTATCATATGCACATTTTTACAACAATATCTTTTTGTATTTATTTCCATTTTTCATATTTTTTAATATTTACCGTCTCTATATCCATAACTTTCTTACTTGTATCTTTATTTTTTTAACAAATATTTTAATGAACTTAAAAAAAGTCTTAATATATTAGTATTAAGACCTTAAATTCTTATTTATAATTTGTTATCATATCTTAAATTATTTACTACCAGCATTAAATATGCTCCTGATATTAAAAAGCTAAATGAACTTATTGGAATTGCTAGCGATAATACTGTGGGTAATGTCGTAGCATATATAGAAATTTTAAATATATTTGCATATTGTAAATTTAAATTATTTATTTTGCTCAGTATTATTCCTAGAATCGAAAGTATAAAAGTATTTATCATGAAAGTAATATAAGTAACAATTATAGTACTTATGAAGAATATATATTTAAATACTCCAATAATACTTAAAGATTTCAATATTATTTCATTATCTATCGTTCCTACAAGTGGAATATCACTAAATTTATAATTATATTCTTCTCCATTTATTCTACATGATAATCCATCTTTTAATATAGAAAAAGATATATCTTTATGTACTACTATACTTCTTATACTCTCTAAATCGTCTAAAGAAATATTAGTATTAATATATACCATACTTCTTCCTTCTTCGCTTTTTATAGGGGAATTTTCAAAATTTAATATTCCATCTTGTAATGTAAATTTAAATTCACTTGAAGAAATAACTTTCTCTATTGTTCTTTGCATAGAACTAATATACGTAAAACTTATTATCCCCTGAATAGATCCAACTATTAAAGATAATAAAATCGAATATATAATAGCCTGCGAAAGTTTTTGTTTTATTAATTCTTTATATCCTTTTATACTAGTTATACTTATTTTTAGTTTTTTAATAAAGCTTATGTTTTCATTCATGATTTACTAAACTCCTTAAAATTTCTTAATTAATAAATATTTTATCACATATTAACCAAATTTTATTAAAATTAATTTTTACGATTAAATTTTAACTTTTTTGTTAATGATTATAGTATATGTTTTAAGGAGGTCTAAAAATGTATAGTAATAAATCCAAAAAGAAAAATAGATTTTCTATTTTTAAATTATTATCTATTTTTCTTTTGTTAGTACTATTAGGATTTACTGCAAATATTTATTTAAACTCGCAATATGAATCCTTAACATCTAAATTCTATAATAACTTTAATAACTATGAGTTTTCTAATGCAAAAACTATATTAAACAGTAAAGTATTAACTGTGAAAAAGCAGAATCTTAATACTGACTTATCATCATATTTTACTGACATTGTAAATAAAGTTTGCTTAGCCTTATCTAACGATGAAATTAGTTCTACTAAAGCTCTAGAAATATTAAATGAAATTAAGAGCTATAATATTTTAAATTCATCATTGGATAAATTAATTATTGCCTTAGAGGAAAACTCTGAAGATATTGCCTCTACTACTACTGATTCAACTCTTAATAATGATTCAATTAATACAGAGAGTAATTTTGATGATAATGAAGATAGCTATCTAAATCTTGGAATAGCTGCTTTTAATCAAAAGGATTATGAAACTGCTATGGAATATTTCAATTTAATTCCTCAATCTTCTTCTAATGATTATAAAATTGCTAAAGAATATATAGAGGATTTTGAATTAAATTACAAAAATTACTTACTTGAGAGTGTCGATGAGTTAGTGGCTAACAAATATTACACTAAGGCACTTAACATTTTATCTAATTACGACATGAACCTTTTAAATGAAGATGAAATAACTGAAATTGAAAATAAAATAAGTTCAATTAAATTATTTAGGGAAGAATATCAAGGAGACGATTCAGAATATACTTCAAATGCGATTCTTCAAGAAATAACACCTAGAAATATAAATAGTCTGTCTATAGCTAGTAAAACTTCTTATCTTGTTTATTTGAGTTTAGATAAACAAATAACCTATGTTTATGAGGGTTCAAATAATAATTGGAATCTTGTAAAAGAATTTGAAAGTTCTACAGGGATAGAAGGTAAAGAAACTCCTAAAGGTATTTTTTCTGTTACTAATAGGGGTGATTGGTTCTTCTCAGAAGAATTCCAACAAGGGGCTAAATACTGGGTTCAATTTATGGGTGATTATCTATTCCACTCACTTCCATTTGATGAAAGTCAAGAAAATATTGTAGATTATACACTAGGTGAACCTGCCTCTCATGGATGTATAAGATTAGCTGTAGAAGATGCTAAATGGCTATATGATAATATATCTAATAATACCAAAATAATTATAAATTAAATAAGAAAGAGCTGTTTTAAGACAGCTCTTTCTTATTTAATATTTTGTATATATATCTTCATATGTAAAATCCATAATTATAAATGGGTCTTTTTCAGGGTCTAACTTTTGAAGTATATTTACTAAATTTTGCTCAGGTATCGCAACACATCCATATGTATATGAGCCTACATCACAGTGTAAAAATATGGCTGAACTCTTACCTGGAATTACTGGCCATCTATTATAATCAATAACTAATGAATAGTTGTAATACCCTGGATAGTCAATTAATTTTTCTGCTGAACTCCATCTTCCATTTGGTTCGCCAAACTGCATAGTATTATAATACTCAGAATTTATATCATCAACCCAATATTCTGAACCTTCTAATTGTCTATATCTTAATGCAGTTCCTGGATCAGCATATATTCCAAAAGCTTCTGTTAATGAATAAATCCCGGTTGGTGTACATTTATCCATCTCATAAACTTCACTTGCTGATTTCATCCCATTCTGACCTAACCTTGCGGATACCTTGTCCACTAATCTCCATTGACCATTATTATCTTTTTCCCAAAATGCTAATTCACCATAAGAACCACCTTTACTAACCACTGTTATTATCTGGCTAGAATTTTTAGATGCTACTGTATTAGAAATTCCTAATTCAGATATATATTTTTCATTGTTATTATTACTATCTTCATCTACGATATCATTATCTTCTTGTACTTTATTTTCCTCTAACGCTTTTTTTTCCTCTTCTAATTTTTTATTATATTTTTCCTCAATACTTGAAATATCTTCATTAGGATAATTCTTTTTAAAAGAATCTATTAATACTTTCGCTGAATCTATATCCTCATTAATTGCGACTGTTATTGCTTCTTTCTCATTACTTACTTTTTCATAATATGTTTTTATATCTTTTTCTATTTTAGATATATCCTCATTTACCTTGCTAAAAATACTATTCTTTAAATTAGTAGCATATTTATTTTTAAAGCTATTTACCTTATCCGTAGTTTTTTTCATATCATTATTATCTTTTATTTCTAATAGATCTCTAAGTATATTTTTATATAAAATCAATATTTCACTACTTTTAGTTTCATCAATGAATTTTATAGCTTCTTCATACTCTCCATTTGATATAAGTTCTTCTATATTATTGATTGCTTTTTTTTCATTATTATTTTTATAAATGGAAACTCCTAAAGCCAAGATAGCTATAATTGCTAATATAGAAACTATAACTACTATACTTCTTTTTCTATTCATAATAACCTCCTCTTGTGTAATTTATATTAAAGTATACCATATAAAATCTTTATATAAATTAATAATTTATTTCAATTTATGTTATTATTTATTTATAAAGGTTAGAAAGTAGGAAAAAAATGAAAATACTTATCCCAAAAGAAGTGAATTTTATTATTAATACGTTTTATAAAAATAACTATGAAGCATATATGGTAGGTGGCTGTGTCCGTGATAGTATTTTAGGCTTAAATCCTAAAGATTATGATATAACTACTTCTGCAAAACCTGAGAATACAATTTCTCTTTTTAAGAAAACTATTCCCACAGGATTGAAGCATGGAACCGTTACTGTTTTAATTAATAGTAATCCATATGAAGTAACAACCTTCAGAACAGATGGGAATTATTTAGATAATAGACGTCCTTCAACTGTTAATTTTGTTACAGATATAAAGGAGGATTTATCCAGAAGAGATTTCACTATAAACGCTCTTGCTTATAATGAAATCAATGGTTTAATTGATTATTTTAATGGTGTTAATGATATAGAGAATAAAATAATTAAATGTGTCGGTGATCCAGATAAGCGTTTTAAAGAAGATGCTTTAAGAATGCTTCGTGCAATTAGATTTAGTTGTCAATTGTCATTTGATATAGATACAAACACTTTAAATGCAATAAAAAATAATAGTTTACTTATTACTAATATTAGTAAAGAGAGAATCAGAGATGAACTTTGCAAAATATTACTTTCTCCTAATCCTTCTAAAGGACTAGAGATTATGAAGGATACAAAACTATTAGAAATAGTTTTACCTGATATAAATGCATTAGTTGATTTCTCACCTAAATGTACTAACCATAATAGAAATGTTTTTTCGCATACATTAAAAGTTCTTGATAATACTGAAAGTGATTTAATATTACGTTTATCTGCTTTATTCCATGATGTAGGTAAGATAAATACATTAACTCCATTTAATAATGGTAGCTTTTATGGCTTCCCTGGACATTGCCTTGAAGGATCATTAATGGTTAAGAAGATATTATCTGATCTAAGATTTGATAATAATACTATAAAAATAGTATCAAAGCTAATTGAGCATCACTTAGTTCTAGATGTAAATAACATGCCAACTAAATATGAAATTAAAAAGTTAATTAACTCTGTTGGTAAGGATAGCATCTATCTATTATTTAAACTTCAAAGAGCAGATATTACCTCATTAAATAATCCTGAACCATTTTTAAAAAAGGTTTCTTATAATGAATATCTAGTTAGAGATATTCTCCAAAACAATGAACCTCTTACAATTAAGGACCTAAAGATAACCGGAGAAGACTTAATAAATATATTAGATATAAAACCTGGAAAACTAATAGGTGAAACTTTAAATTATTTACTTGAAAAAGTTTTGGAAGATTCCAATCAAAATTCTAAAGAATTATTAATAGAATTAGGAAAAGATTTTATATATAAAAAAGTACAGCAATAAAGCTGTACTTTTTACTATTCAGCCTAAATACCTATTACTTATATACTATAACGGCTTTACTTAATCCAAATAAATATAAATAACTTTCCTTAACTCTTTTACCTGTTATCTTTTCAACAGCATCCTTATAGTATCTTAATTGAACTCTATATTTTTCTATAATCTCTTCTTCCATTCCTTCTATAACATAATCTGTTTTATAGTCTAGTAGTATTATTTCATCATCTTCTTCAAATATACAATCTATTATCCCCTGAAGTCTAACTTTTTCGTTATCATATATTTTTAGTGGCAATGTATTATCTATCTCTAAACTACTAATTTCTGTGTAGAAAGGCATCTCTCTCTTTAATAATCTTCCATTCATATATGCATCTAGCATTCTTTTCCCTAACTCACTTTTAAAGAAACCTAGAAAGTCAGTTCTCTCAACAGCCTTAACCTCTTCTTCAGAAAGTAGATTGTAATTTTTCATATCTTCAATTTGATTTCTTATATCCTCTCTTGTGGATACTTTATCTAAACTTAATTTTTGCATTATGAAATGCACTGCTGTTCCTCTTTCGGATGCTGATAATCCTTTCTTTTCTTGAAGAAATTTTGGTTTTAAAACTTCCTTATCTCTAAAAATATTAACTGTTAGTACATCATCTTCTTCATGTTCATATAGAGATCTCTTCAAGTCAGATACAGATACATTGCTTGGTAGTCCTTCTGCTAATTTATATTTATATTGATATCCTAATCTTCTTCTTATTTCTTCATCTATACTGTTTACTTTTGAATTAATAAACAGGTTATCTTCTGTAATTTCATCCACAGCGACTTCATCTTTTTCCACAGCTAGTTCGCTTTTACTCCACATTTTAACCTTCCATGTGGAAAAATCATTAACAAGTAGATCATTATTAGCACTTATATACTCCCTAAGCTTCTCACCATCTCTATGCTTACATAGTGCCATTCCAATCCAATCTAAATAACTTTTTCCCTTTAATACTTCTGACGCTGGTACTATCTGCTCATCCAAAACTGCTGCTGACATCCATCTAGATATTGATTTTTCTAAATTTCTTGTTGCTCCAGTAATAATTAATTTTTCCTTTGCTCTTGTGAATGCAACATAAAGAATTCTCATTTCTTCCGATAGAGTTTCAAATAGTATTTTCTTTTTTATAGCTTCCTTCGCTAAAGTGCTATATGAATTTCTTTTTTCTAAATCTACATAGTCTGGCCCTAATCCTAAATCATCATGATATAAAATTGATTTATTTAAATCCATTAAGTTAAATTGTTTTCCAAAGCCTGACGTAAATACTACAGGAAACTCTAACCCCTTACTTTTATGAATACTCATAATTCTTACAACATCTTCATTTTCCCCTAGAACCTTTGCACTTCCCATATCTCCTGAAGAGTTTCTAAGCTTATTTATAAAATTAATAAAGTTAAATAAGCCTTTAAAGCTAGTCTGTTCAAATTGTTTAGCCCTTTGGAATAGTATTTTTAGATTTGCCTGTCTTAGCTTTCCATTTGGCATTGCTCCTACATATCCATAGTAAGCTGTATCCATATATAAATACCATATAAATTCGTCTATAGGAGTATATATGGCTTTTTTTCTCCATTTTTCTAAATTATTAATAAAAACCTTACATTTATTCTTAAGTTCATCACTTAATTCATAGCAATCTCGTGATACTTCATTTATAATTTCATAAAAATATTTTTCCTTATTTAGAAGTCTAATATCTCCTAGCTCCTCTGCAGTAAAGCTAACTAATGGCGATCTTAAAACTGAAATCATAGGTACATCTTGCATTGGATTATCTATTATTTTTAATAGTGACATAATAGTTCTTATTTCTATTGTTTCAAAATATCCTGTTCCTGTATCAGCATAAACAGGAATCCCTTCATATCCAAGTTCCTCTAAAAATACTTCAGACCAGTTTTTTGTTGCCCTTAGTAAAATAACTATATCCTTATACTTTAATGGTCTATATTCTCCAGTTTCCTTATCTAATACTTTGAATATCTTCCCTGTTTTAAAATCAGGATTTAATAATTCTTTAATTCTTCTTGCTACAATTCTTGCCTCAAGAACTATAGCATCTACGTCTTCCTCTTCTTCTACCTCTCCGTCTTCTAAATTAACCTCTTCTATTTTGTCTTCATCTGATGCTTCTTTAATCCCAGACTTATCTAAAATGTGAAGTTCTATAGGACCTGCTATAATTGTATTTTCATCTTCATTTTCCTTATAACTGGCACCTAAATTAAGAGCTTCATCATCTGTATATTCAAGTTCTCCTACAGTTCTAGACATAACTTCCTTAAATATATAATTAACTCCATTTATAACTTCTTCTCTGCTTCTGAAGTTCTTGTAAAGTTGTATCTTTTGATTTAAGCTTCCTGATTCTAAAGGATATTTATTATACTTATCTAAGAATAATTCTGGCTTTGCCTGTCTAAATCTATATATACTTTGCTTAACATCACCAACCATAAATACATTTGGATTTTCTAAGCTCTTTCTTGATACTAAATCTATAATAGATTCTTGAACATTATTTGAATCTTGATACTCATCTACAAGCACCTCATCAAAATATTCTCTAAAGCCTTCAGATACACTTGATGGTATGATATTTCCCTCTTCATCATAATTTACTAGTATCTTTAAGCATAAATGTTCTAAATCATTAAAATCAAGTAAGTTTCTTTCCCTCTTTTTTACTTTAAATCTTTCTATAAAATCTAATGTTAGCTTACTTATCATTCTCATATAAGGATAAGATTTTTTTATTCCTTCTAATGATGCTTCTATTGACATAGAAAAACTATCTTCAATTAATTTTAATGATTTTTTCTTGATGCTATCACGGATAGATTTTACTACTTCTAATATATCTAAATCTGAGACCTTATCTTTTTTAACAGACTTTAATCTCCCAAAGCTAAGTTTATTTATTTCTTGATAAAGCTCTTCTATACCATAATTTAAAGATTCTATAATTGAATTAAACATATTTAATTCATCTGTGAATGTTGCTAAATAAGGTTCTAATCCGTCAGTTTCTTTAATTAAATCAATGGCTTTTTCTAATATTCTTACATAGCCAGAAACCTCAATAGCTATAGTTTCTTTCAAGATTTTTATCCATACTGTTTTATTCAAGTCTTCAATAGTTTCTATGTTAAAACTTTCTGCACTATTTTTAAGCCACTTTTCTGGCCAAGGTCCGCTCATAGAAAATCTATATAAATCTAAAATTATATTTTTTAATTTTTCATCATCTTTAGAAGTGCTGTATGCTTCAATTAGATTTCTAAATTCTTCATCTTCATTTTCATAATAGTCTTCGAACATATCATTAATAACTTCTAATTTTAATAATGTATTTTCTGTTTCATCTGCTATTCTGAAAGTTGGATCTAGATCAATAATATGATAGTAATTTTTAATTACATCTAAGCAAAATGAATGCATAGTAGTTATATTAGCCCTACTTAAAAGGGTTAATTGTCTTTGTAAAACCTTTGAATTAGGATTAACTTCTAATGCTTTTGATATGGCATCTGCTATTCTTTCTCTCATTTCTGCTGCTGCTGCAGAAGTGAATGTAACTACTAAAAGTCTATCAATATCTACCGGATTGTCTTCATTAGTAATAATTCTTATTATTCTTTCAACTAAAACTGCTGTTTTTCCTGATCCTGCGGCAGCTGCTACTAAAAGATTGCATTCTCTTGTTGTAATAGCTTTTAACTGATCTTCAGTCCATTTAGTGCTCCCCATATATTAATCATTACCTCCCTTCTCTACCTCATTTTTTATTAATTTCCAAGCTTCATCATTACTTTTCTTTAAAACAATTTTATATTTGTTATTTTCTATGGAAGTATCAAACTGACATATTGATGAGTAATCACAGTAATCACAATATGGTGTATTATTATTTTTACATGGAACTATCTTTATTTCTCCACTTAACATTTCCTCACAAAGTTCTGCCATCTTATCATTAACATACTTTCTTAATATATCAAATTGCTCTTCTGTAACTACTGAACTTGTCGCTGTAAAATTCCCATCTTTCTTTATCGCTGCAGGAATAATTAATGAATATGCTGATTCTATATCACTATCCATAGCCTTTACAACATTTATATCTTTAAGTAGTAATCCACTCATTTTTAATTCTTTTAGTATACTATCTTTAATTTCCTCTTCTGTAAGTTGTTTTTTAGATTTAATTATTGGATCATCTATTTTGAAATATAGTATTGCTCCTGGCATAGCTTGCTTCTCTAGTATATATTTCGAGTTTTTAATTAGAGCATCTAAATAAACTAATAATTGTATTTGTAACCCATAATAAACTTCTGTTAAGTTGAATTTCTTATTACCTGATTTATAATCCACTACCTTAATATAGGTATTTCCATCTAAATCTAAAGTATCTATTCTATCTACTCTACCTACTAAATATACTATCTCCTTAGATGGCAATTCTATTTTTATAGGCTCTCCATCTTTGAACCCACCAAACTCAAATTCATTTCTAAAGACTTCAAATTTCCCTTTTCTCATTTGTTCAGATATTACCATAACTGATTTTGTTATAGTCCTTTTAAATCTGTCTGCAAAATACTTATACTTTTTTGTGCTATTTAATATTGAATTAGTATCACCATCAAGTTTTTTATCTACCAATTCATTAACTATTGCCTTACACTTTTCCTTATTTAAATCGGACCAAGCTATTTTTTCTGTTCTAATTGTATTAGTAAAATCATCTAGTATATTATGCATAAATGATCCTAAATCTGGTGCAGAGAACTCATACACCTTTCTATCCTTAGCTTTTAATCCATATTGTACATAATAGGAAAATGGGCATTGTGCATATTTTTCTATTCTTGATATATTAAATACAAGTTTTTTATTTTCTAGTTGATAAAGTTTCCTTATTTTATCTCTAGGAACCTTTTCTACTAAATTAGTATAAGTTAGACCTTTAAACATTGCATTTGCCTTATTTTTAAAGACATCGTCATTTTCGAACCATTTATAGGTCTGTGCCCAATATTCATCTACCTCTTCTTTTTCAAACTCCATTCTTAGAGCAGTTATTAACTCATTAAAAGTTGGTACTGGTGCTGTTATTTTACTAAATTTATCGTTCTTATCCCTTAAGTTATATATTTCACTATCTTCTAATACATTAGGTAATATTTTTTTAAGCCTTGGAATAATTATAGATGGTCGTAATGATTTTCCATCAAAATCTGCCATTGGGAATGTCACCATTAAGTATTCTGATGCTATTGTCAATGCTGTATAAACTATGAATTGCTCTTCAAATGCTCTACTTTTAGTATCCGAAGCTAATCTTATACCAATGCTTTTTAATATCTCTCTTTCTCTATCATTTATTATTCCTTCATCTTTGCTTACTGCTGGTAATACTCCATCATTTACTCCTATTAAATATAAGGCTTTAACATCTCTTCCTTTTATTCTAGATATATCTCCAATGTTTACTTGATCTAAAGCCATGGGAATTACCCCTATTTCTTTTTCTTCAAAACCTGATAAAAGAATTTTCGTAAATTCTTTTATTTCTAGAATTTCATCTCCTAAAACTTCTACTAATTGATCTAATATATCCATAACCATTTCTGGAACTTGCATATATTCCTTAATTTTATCTTGAAGTCCTAATTCATTAAATTCATCAAGCCAATTCTCTAAAGTTTTAAATACATCTAACTGATTTAAAAATTCATAAAGTTTTGTAGCTATATCTCGTACTGTCTTCTTACCTTTTATGTTATTATGAAGTTTAATTAAAGGCTCTCTAATTTCCTCCATAATTTCTAAAACTAAATTTTCATCTTCAGATATATTCTCTCTATCATAGAGATCTTTAGTCCACTTATATCCTTTTATACCGTTAGCTAAAACATAATTTTCTAGTATATCTATATACTTTCCTTCTATTTTAACTAATCCACTTTTTAGATATTTAAATACACTTTCATATGACCAATTAATAGATAATATTTCTAAAGATGAAATTATTAATACTACTAAAGGATTATCTAATATATCTCTCTTCTTATCTAAGAAAAAAGGAATTTTATAATCATTAAATATGACTGTAGCTATTTTTTCATATTCATCTATATTTCTGCAAACTACAGCTATATCTTTATACCTATACCCTTTATCTCTTACCATTATTAAAATATCTTTAGCTATAGTATCAATTTCTTCATAACTATTATTTGCCTTATAGAGCCTAACATTATTAGCCTTTCCCTTATAAGGCTTAAATGGATAAGTGAAAAAGTGCCTTTCTAAATGTTGAAGATCTTCACTTTCTAAAAACCTATAAGAATATCCCTTATTTAAATCTATCGGTTCTAAATAAGATATATTTCCTTCTTTCATCATATTTAAAATAGAATTTTCAGTATTCTTAATAGCATCAAAAATATCTGTATAGTCTATTTCTTTTCCCCCACTTAAGCTATCACTACATAAAGTTATATTTACTGTTTTTGCTCTTTTAGCAAGCATTTTTATTACTTCTAGTTGTTGAGGTGTGAAAGTAGTGAATTCATCTATCCAAATTTCTGAACCATCATATATATTGCATTCATTTAATTTTTTTGCTAATAATGTTAATTCATCATCAGAATCTATAAATCTTTTATGAAGTACTTCATTAAACTCACCATATATATTTTTTAAATCATTAATTTTCTTTTTTAATTCTTCATCATGAATTTCTACTTCTTTAGCACCTAATATTTCCTCGGAAATATTATATTTTTTAAATTCAGTTAATGCCTTAGAAACTATTGATGAAAATCCTTGCTCTTTACTCATCCTATTAAAGTACTGAAGTTCCTCTCCCTTTTCCCTTAATAGCTTATAAATAAGCATATTTCTGCCTGAATCACTTATCTTTATATCTGTTCGCCCACCACATTCCTCAAACACTCTATGAGCCATTCTTTTAAAACTTAATACTTCTCCTCTTAAGAAACCTTTTTCTGTAACTATATCTAAAAACTTTTTTTCAGTATCAAAAGTATACTGTTCTGGAACTATTAAAATAAGTTTATTATCTCCAGAAATATTTTCTATTTTCTTTTTAATCTGTTCTAAGCAAAATCTACTTTTCCCGGTACCTGCCCTCCCGAAAATAAATCTAATTCCCATACAAACACTCCTACTATTTAATATCTTAATTATCCCCTAAGTACTTAAATAAATTCTTCTTTTAGTAATCCCATAACTATAGTATCTAAGTATTTTCCCGAGTAGTAATACTTACTTCTTCTTACCCCTTCTTCTTTAAAACCACATTTCTTATAACAATTTATAGCTCTGGTATTTTCCTTAACAACTTCCAACTCCACCTTGTGAGTCCTTCTTTTATTAAATAAGTATCTACATAAAGTTTTAATAGAATCTTGTCCATAACCTTTATTCCAATAATCCTTACCAATAGTTATCCCTATAGAATAAACATCTCTAGTATAACTATTTTCTTTATAATAAACATATCCTATTAGATCACGATCTTTTGTAACTATAACTAATTCCCTTTTATTTGGTTTTGTAAAATGATGAAATTGACTTCTTATATATTCCTTGGTCATAATTCCTGTCGATAACCCATTATACTTAAGTACATCTTTGTCTGCGCAAGTATCGTATAAAATATCTATATCTTCTCTTACTGGATCTCTTAAATATATATTTTCTCCATGTATCATACTGCCATCCCCCTAAATATAGTTTATACCATATTCTTTATTATTACATATTTTATTATAAATCCATTTGTATAGTCAAAAAGTAGAATAAGAAAAAAAGAATTCAATTTTATAATCGAACTCTTTCTTATGTTAAATCTCTATATTTTTTCTATGCCATAATACTCAGAAACTATATATTTATTTACTTTCTAAAATAGCTAGAGCAGCTGCCCCTAAGACTCCTGCTTTGCCACCTAATAAAGCCTTTTCAACTCTACAGTGATCATAAATTGTCTTTAGGCATCTTCTTTCCATTTCATCTTCTATTTTATCAAATACAATTCTTCCTGCTTCACTTACTCCACCACCGATGACAATCTTATCAGGATCAAATGTATTTGCTAGATTTGCAACTGTTATTCCTAAATAAGACAATGCATCATTTAATATATCTTGAGAAACCTTATCTCCTTTTTCAGCTTCTAAAAATACTTCCCTAGCAGTCACTTGTTCATAGCTCTTCAATGTAGTTTCTACTTTGCTATCTAATGCCTCTTTTGCTCTCTTCATGATTGCAGTTCCTGAGGCAACAGCTTCTGCACAACCTGTATTGCCACATCCACATCTAGGACCACCCTTCATAACTGTAGTATGTCCTACTTCTAATGCATTTGATGTACTGCCTCTAAATATATTTCCATTTATTATAGCTCCTCCACCGATTCCTGTACTCACAGTAATGAAGACCATATTTTTACTTCCTCTACCTGCTCCAAACATGAATTCACTTAATGTCGCTACGTTAGCATCATTATCTAAGTAAGTATCTAATTTATATCTATCTTTTATAGGTTGAACTATATTGAAGTTCTTAAATGGTAAATTAGGAGTATATACTATTAAGCCCTTTTCTACATCTAAAGGTCCTGGTGAACCTACACCTATTGCTTTGACCTCATTTATATCTGTTCCTTCTAATACATCATCTATTGTTTTAAGTAATTTTTCTAAAACTACACTTTCGCCCTTTTGAGCTTCTGTCTTAACAGTAATTTCCTTTACTATATTTCCTTCTAAATCAACTAAAGCTGTGTATATTTTAGTTCCACCTAAATCAACACCAACTACATACTTCTTTTCCATCTCAATCCCCCTAGATATAAATTTAATTTTCTTTTTTATGATAGTGATAGTATACCATCTTCGGAAACTGTTTACAATAATTCAAGTTCATATTTACTTCAAAATACATAAATAATTTGAATTTTTTATTTTTTTCCTTAATGTTTATACAATCATGAATTTATTTTTAATTTAAATTTAAAATTTTATTTTATAATGCAAAAAAAGCACCTAACAACTGTTAGATGCTTTGGCGGAGAAACCGGGATTTGAACCCGGGCGCCAGTTGCCCGACCTACGCCCTTAGCAGGGGCGCCTCTTCAGCCACTTGAGTATTTCTCCATGTGCCTTCTAAAAAGGTTATATGGCGGAGAGAGTGGGATTTGAACCCACGGTACCCGCAAAGGTACGCCGGTTTTCAAGACCGGTGCCTTAAGCCAGCTCGACCATCTCTCCATATTTTCGTCTCGCGACAAATATTATTATAGCAACCACTATATATATTGTCAATTATTATTTTTAATTTTTTTAATAAATTTTTATTATGTTATATTTAAATTAAAAAGCACCTAAAAACTTAGATGCTTTCTTTGGCGGAGAGAGTGGGATTTGAACCCACGGTACCCGCAAAGGTACGCCGGTTTTCAAGACCGGTGCCTTAAGCCAGCTCGACCATCTCTCCATATTTCGTCTCGCAACAAAAATTATTATATCAACATTAAAATATTATGTCAATATATTTATAAATATTTTTTATCTTTATAATAATAAAGACCAAACCTAACAATATAGGCTTAGTCTTTAAATTTAAATTATTTAATTACTTTCATATTTCCCATATATGGCTGAAGTGCAGTTGGTATATTTACTGAACCATCTTCATTTAAGTTATTTTCTAAAAATGCTATTAACATTCTTGGTGGTGCCACAACTGTATTATTTAATGTATGAGCAAAATATTTTCCCTCTTTAGAATTCACACGAATTTTTAAACGACGAGCTTGTGCATCACCTAAATTTGAGCAACTTCCTACTTCAAAATACTTCTTTTGTCTTGGTGACCAAGCTTCAACGTCTACAGACTTAACTTTAAGATCTGCTAAATCCCCAGAACAACATTCTAAAGTTCTAACTGGTATATCTAAAGAACGGAATAAATCTACAGTATTTACCCATAATTTTTCATACCAATCCATGCTTTCTTCTGGTTTGCATACAACTATCATTTCTTGTTTTTCAAATTGATGAATTCTATATACTCCTCTTTCTTCTATTCCATGAGCTCCCTTTTCTTTTCTAAAACAAGGAGAATAACTTGTTAAAGTATGTGGTAATGACTCTTCTGGTAATATAGTATCGATGTATTTACCTATCATTGAATGTTCACTTGTTCCAATTAGATATAGATCTTCACCTTCGATTTTATACATCATAGCATCCATTTCAGCAAAGCTCATAACACCTGTCACAACTTCACTACGAATCATATATGGAGGAATACAATAAGTAAATCCACGATCTATCATAAAATCTCTAGCATATGAAATTATTGCTGAATGAATTCTTGCAATATTTCCCATTAAATAATAAAATCCACTTCCTGCTACTTTTCTAGCACTATCTAAATCTAATCCGCTTAATTTTTCCATTATATCTGTATGATATGGAACCTCAAAATCTGGAACTCTTGGTTCCCCGAAACGTTCAACTTCTACATTTTCACTATCATCTTTACCTATTGGAACACTTGGATCAATTATATTTGGTAGAGTCATCATTATTGTTTTAACTCTTTCATCTAACTCAGATTCTTGAGTTTCTAGAGCAGATAAAAGTTCTGAATTTTGAGTTACCTTTTTTTTCATTTCCTCTGCTTCTTCTCTTTTTCCTTGAGCCATTAAAGATCCTATTTGTTTTGAAAATTTATTTCTATCAGCTCTTAAAGCCTCAGCTTGTTGTTTAGCTTCTCTAAGCTTTTTATCTAGTTCTATTACTTCATCTACTAGTGGAAGCTTGCTATCCTGGAACTTATTTTTTATATTTGTTTTAACTATCTCTGGATTTTCCCTTACAAATTTTAAATCTAACATTATGTATACCTCCTAATAATTTATATTTATTTATTTCTGCAAATAAAAAAGGAACCCTTCCCCTAAAAGGGACGAAAGATTCCGCGTTGCCACCCTAATTAATAGCAAAAATGCTATTCTCTTAAAAAAATTAACGGTTTTTCCCGTACTGCTCATCACAGTCCCTCCAAGGTGGATTCATACCATATTACTATCGATTTACAGCACCCATCGACTCTCTTAAAGTAAATATTGATATTACTAGCCTTTTCAGCAGTTTATATATATTTATTCTTAATATATTATAAAAAAATATTTATGTCAATATATTATTAATCGTCAGATAAATCCCTCGTACATATGATATCTATACCAGTATTAAGTATATTTCTACATATTTTATCTCCTACTTTAACTGGAGTACTTACATATATTCTGCCTAGCACCTTAGATAGTTCTACCCAAATATTTATGTCTACTTCTTCACTAGATCTAACTGGAACCACTTTATATTTATTGCTACCCTTAACTCTGACTATTGATGTAAATATCCCCTTATTATTATCTTGCTCACTTGATTTATACATCGTCAAACTCCTTTATTCTACTTGAAATTATCTTAGAATCCTTAGAATCATCTACTATATCTGTTACATTCTTATCTAATTCCCTAGCAAGTATATTTACTATCTTTCCTAAACAATAGGATCCATGACAATTTCCAAATCCTGAACCTGTTCTTCTTTTTACACCTTCTACAGTTCTAGCTCCTAGTGGTCTTCTTATCGAATCTACTATTTCTCCTTCAGAGATATTGTTGCAAACGCAAATAATTTTCCCATACCTTTTATCAAGAGAAATTATTTCATTTGCATCTTTCTTGCTTAATTCTCTAAATTTATATACTTCTCTTCTTTTATCTATAAAATTCTTTTTTAAAGTACAATTTAAATTGTTAGCAATAGTATCACAAAGCATTTTTGCTATAGCTGGTGCTATTGTTATCTTTCCATAGTGAGTTCCCGTCACTCTAATATATCCTTTATCAATTTCACTTTCATCTATTAGCATTGAGTCCTTATTATAACTTTCTCTGAAAAGATTATTTATATTATTGTTATTTAGATCTTGTAATAAATTATTGGCATAAAGCAAATTATCACTTAAACTAGTTTTTTCAGTACTCTTTATACCTATTAATGATCCTGTAGTAGTCGTAGGAGTGCTTAGAACAAATGTATTCTTATCGAAAGTTTCTATAACTATTTTATTAAGTTTATTTTTGTAGTTATCATCTACTAATAAATAACTCATATTTTTAAATTTGCCTTCTGTAACTTCTGAATCCTTATCTTCAACCTTTCCATTCTCTCTAATATATATCTCATGTGGAATAGTATTAATAACTACCTTACAACTAAATTTATTTTTATTTGTAGTAACTCTAAATCCTTTAGTTAAGTTTTGTATGTTTAGCACTTCTTCCTCTAATCTAAAAATTACACCATTATCAAATGCTACTTCTGCATATGCTATGGCTAAATCATAAGGAGCCACTATTGCTATATTCTCTGAGTAAAGCCCTTTTTTTATATTATGATTAATATTAGGTTCTATATCATAGATAGCTTTATCATCAATTAAATGAACTCCATTAATTCCTCTTCGCATAGCTCTTTCATGCATTTCTATAAGTTTTTTAACCCCATTATCATCATTAACAACTCTTAATGCTCCTATTTTTTTAAATGGAACTTTAAACTTTCTACAAGTTTCCTCCATTATTGAATTACCTATATACTCAAATCTAGCCATTACGTCATCTGATGTTTCAGAGCCATCATATACAATTGATGTATTTACGAAGGATATATCATCTGCAATGTCATAGTCTCTCTCTATTAATGCTATGTTAAAATTATACTTAGATAATTCATACGCTACAGCGCACCCTATAATTCCTCCACCTAATATAAGAATATCATAATCCATATTTTATTCCTCCCATACTTATAGTAAAAAACCCTTTTCTTTTAACTCTTTTTTTATTGATTCTATATCTTCTTGGCTATCTGCTGCTATTGTATGTAGATGGATTCCATTAGTTAGATTTGATAGTGGTTTAACATCTTTATTTTTAAATTTATTTTCAAATTTATATAAATCATTTAAATTCTTAATCATTAAGTTCCCTCTTATCTCTCCATATAAAGGATGCTCAATGATAACATCTTCTATTATGCCACCATACTTAACTACTATTTCTAACTCTTGTATAGTTTTACTACTATCATGATTAACAGCTATTATAGATTTAACCTTATTATTATCTTTATTATAAATATATCCATCTGGTGTTGCGATAATATTTCTACCTTCTGCTCTTAATATTGCAATATCTTTAACTATAATTTGCCTAGTAACATTAAATAAAGAAGCTAATTCTGTTCCCTTTATGGGTCCATTATTCTGAAACAATAAATTTATAATCTCTTCTCTTCTTTTTTTAGAACTCATAAATCACCTCAAAAATTAGTTTTTATCATCACAAATCTTAATTATATTAAGCATTTTATTTTCTTTTTTTATATTTACACTATGATGATATCTAACAACATCCAATAACTCTTCATCATATCCAAATCCATTTTTTATTAGGATATCTTGACCTATCTTTGGATGATTATAATACACATCTATTTGCTTAATATTATTAAATTTCTTTATTTTTCCCTTAGTAAATTTATCTAATAATACAACTGTAGACTTTTCTATTAGAGATAAATGTCTTTCTCCCTTTCCTACATCATGCAATAAAGCTGCTCTTCCTAACTGATACATATCTACATTTATATTTAATTCATTTCTCATTTTTATTGAATCTTTACATACTCTTATACAATGATGCTTATCATTATGCTTTAGATTATCAAAAATTTTTATTTCATCTTCATTTAAAAATTTAGTTATATATGTATAATCTATTTTCTTATATAATGAAGTAAATCCCCAAATAAATTGCTTTATTCTATAGAAAGTCATATAAATCACCTTTCTAGTTTAGTATTATTTATTATCTATAAAAATAATACCATTATATATTTTTATTATCAATTCTATCTTAGCTCATCATTTTTTAATTATATAAAAAAAGAAGTCATGTTTCCATGACTTCTTGGTGGAGGTAAAGGGATTCGAACCCTTGACCCCTTGCGTGCAAGGCAAGTGCTCTCCCAACTGAGCTATACCCCCATATAAAAATAACCTGGCAACGTCCTACTCTCCCACACAGTCTCCCATGCAGTACCATCGGCGCTGTAGAGCTTAACTTTCCTGTT
>NZ_JASCQJ010000028.1:0-45164 GCF_033043255.1 Clostridium lamae
TTCTTATTTTATATGGATTAGCAAATTAATTTCATTATTTATATTATATGATAAATTTGAAAAAAATTTATTAGACAATGCTTATTTAAATGCATTTGAAAGCTTTAAGAAGTCTAAGGATATTAAAAAAAATCTAAATAAAATGTTGAAGAGAAGAGAGAAAGAACTTACAGAGTTAAACCTATTATTAGCAAAAAGTGAAAAAAAATATTTGGATGTTGTACAAGCATTTTCTAAGGGACTATTAGTTTTTGAAAATAATATATTAAGTTATTCTAATTGCCTTGAAGAATTATTTAATTTTGAAGAATTATTTAATACAGAAGTAAATAAGAATGATTACAGTAATAGGAAAATAACTCTAGAAAATGTTTTAAACAAAATAACTGGAAAAATATATGAGAGTGATAAAAATATAGAAGACTTTTTTGTAAAAATACAAATTAAAAATAAAATTGGTGAAATGAGAGATTATGAGATATATTTAATTAATATTGATAATAGTAAAAAAGCACTTGTTTTTTACGATATAACAGAAATTATTAAGCAGAAAGAAGAAATAGTAAAAATAGAGGAAAATATTAATGAAGAAAATATTAATGATGAGTTCTATTCAAATATTTCTCATGAGTTAAGAACGCCAATTAACGTTATATATTCCGCACTTCAATTAAATGACATATATTTAAAGGATAATAAGATTGACAGCATTAATAAGAATAATAAAGTAATTAAGCAAAACTGTCTAAGACTTATTAGAACTATAAATAATTTTATAGATAGCAATAAGCTTTCAGAAGGTTATTTAGATATTCAACTTAATATTTATAATATAGTAGATATCGTGGAAAATGTTATATTAGCCTGTGATTATTATATGAAGCTTAAAGAAACAAAAATTATTTATGATCCCCAATATGAAGAGATATACTTAAAGTGCGATAAAGATTATATAGAAAGAATTATGTTAAATATATTATCAAACTCCTTAAAATATGGAAAGCAAAATGGAAATATTGACGTTACTGTAAAGGTTGAAGAGGATAATATAGTTATTGAAGTAATAAATGACGCTGATAGTATTCCTGAAGATAAGAGAAATGAAATTTTTGAGAAGTTCACAAGGATTAATTCTTCATTAAATAGACCATCAGAAGGAAGTGGACTAGGATTATATTTAACTAAGGGATTAGTTGAACTTCATGGAGGAGAAATTAGCATAAGTGTTGGACCTACATATGGAAATATATTTAAAATAGTACTTCCATATGATAAAAACATAAAGGGTGATTGTAGTTATATAAATAATTACGCTCAAATAAATGAAATTAAACAGAAAATTGATATAGAGTTCTCAGACATATATTTTTAATAACATAACTTTATTTTTCTTTGCATATATAATAAGGAATATTTATAGGAGTGATATATATGAAAAATAAAGTTCGATTAAATGTAAAGATTATCCCCTTAATTTTAAACATACTGATTCCGTTGCTTGGTGGATTTATAGTTTCATATATTAATAGGAATGCTATGAGTCTTTATAGCACTACTGTAAAAAAACCTTTTTTTACACCACCAAGTATAGTTTTTATTATAGTTTGGAGTATATTGTATGTACTTATGGGGATTGCTGCGTATAGAATATACATAAAAAATAAAGAAAGTAATTATGATAACGGAGCATATTTCTTTTATCTAGTGCAATTAATTTTGAATTTTATGTGGAGCTTTATATTTTTTACGTTTAGATTATATGGTCTATCATTTATATGGATAATAATATTATTTATTTTTGTTGTAATAACCTTTATAAAGTTTATAAAAATTGATAAAGTTGCAGGGTTTTTGCTAGTTCCATATATGATTTGGTCAGTTTTTGCAGGAATTTTAAATTTCTTTATATGGGTTTTTAATGAAATGTAAATCAAGATGTAGTATAATAAAGTAGACCTTCTTTGAAGGTTTATTTTTATTTAGAAAGGAAGTTTCTATGGGCAAAACTTTATTTATTGCAGAAAAACCTTCAGTGGCTATGGAGTTTGTGAAGTTGTTGAATGTAAAAGGAAAAAGAAACAACGGATATATTGAGGGTGAAAGAAGCATCTTTACATGGTGTGTAGGACATATGGTTACTATGAGTTATCCAGAAGTTTATAATGAAAAATTGAAATTTTGGAATTTAAGAGACTTACCTTTTTTACCCAAAGAATACAAATATGAAGTAATTCCTTCTGCCTCTGCACAATTTAATGTTGTAAGTAGTTTAATGAATAGGGAAGATGTAGAAACTATATATGTTTGTACTGACTCAGGGAGAGAAGGAGAGTATATATATAGATTAGTTGACGATATGGCTGGTAATCCAAATAAAGTGAAGAAAAGAGTTTGGATAGACTCTCAAACTGAAGAAGAAATTAAAAGAGGGATAAAAGAAGCAAAGCCTCTATCCGAATATGACTCCTTAGCACATTCAGCATACTTAAGGGCTAAAGAGGATTATATATTTGGAATAAATTTTTCTAGACTACTGACATTGTTATATGGCAAGACTTTAGCAAATGTTTTAAAGAAAGATAAAAATGTTGTTGTAGCTGTAGGAAGAGTTATGACTTGTGTTCTTGGCATGGTAGTAGAAAGAGAAAGAGAAATTAGAGATTTTAATAAAAAATCCTTTTATAAAATATCAGGTAATTTCTCTAAGGAAGATGATACTGTAGAGATAATGGCTGATTGGAAGGCAATTGAAGGATCAGAGTATTTTGAATCTCCTAAATTATATAGTGAAGTAGGATTTAATAAAAAGGAAGATGCTGAGGAATTAATTACAAGGCTTAGAGATATAGGCTTTGGAAACATAAAAGAGGTTAAGAAAACAAAGGAAAAGAAGAATCCTCCTCTTTTATATAATTTAGCAGAACTTCAAAATGAATGTACAAAAAGATTTAAAATTAGTCCAGATGAAACATTAAAGATTGTTCAAAATCTTTATGAAAAGAAGATGGTTACATATCCAAGAACTGATGCAAGAGTATTATCTACAGCAGTGGCAAAGGGAATTAAAGGCAATATTATTAAACTTAAAAATATGCCTATAGGTGAAGATTTATCTAATGTAGCAAATGAAATAATAGAAAAGGATTATTCAAAAAGCATACTAAAAAGTAAATATGTAGATGATAGTAAAATTACTGATCACTATGCAATAATACCAACTGGAGAGGGAAAAGATACCTTATTGAAATTACCTAGTTTAGATAAACAAGTGTACTTTGTTATTTTAAGAAGATTTTTATCCATATTTTATCCTCCAGCTCAATATAGTAAAATGACTATCACCATTTTAGTTGGAAAAGAAAATTTTATTATAAATAAGAAGATTTGTGTTGATAAAGGGTATCTAGTAATATTAGGTAACGATAAAGAAGAGAAAGAAGATGCCTTTCCTGAAAATTTAAGAAAAGGTACTAAGGTTATTATTAATGAATTGGAAATCAAGGAAGGGGAAACTTCACCACCAAAAAGATATACGACTGGTTCTATGATAATAGCTATGGAAAATGCAGGGAAACTTATTGAGGATGAAGAGTTAAGAGAGCATATAAAAGGAGCTGGAATTGGAACATCAGCAACTAGGGCTGAAATTCTGAAGAAATTAATTAATATTGAATATATGCAAGCTAACAAGAAAACACAGATTATAACACCTACTAATCTAGGCGAGATGATTTATGAGGCTATAAGAGTTTCAATACCTTCACTTTTGAATCCTGCATTGACTGCATCTTGGGAAAAAGGATTAAAACTTGTTAATGATCAGGAAATAGGACCTGAAGAATTTATGACTAAACTTGAAGCTTATACAAGAAATAATACACAAAGAGTATTGAAATCATCAAATATTGGGATTTTAAATACAAAATTATTAAAGATAAAAAACCAAGAACAGAATTAAAAATGAAAGAATGAAAGAATGAAAAGCTCTCAACAACTTGATTTTATCAAGTTGTTGAGAGTTTCTTAAATTTATATTCTCTTTTATTTTATTAAAAATGATAATAAACCATATATTGTTGGAGCCAAGAATACTGTCATAATACCAGCAATTCCTATAGATAACGAACTCATGGCTCCTTCAGTTTCACCAAGTTCTAATGCTTTTGTTGTTCCAACAGCATGAGAAGCGGTTCCTAATGCAATACCAATAGCAATTTTATCATTAATCTTAAAGATCTTGCATAATAGTGGTCCAATTATAGCTCCAATTATTCCAGATATAACTATAGATAGAACAGTAACAGGTGCTAATCCGCCAAGTTGATTTGTGATTTCTATACCAATAGGAGTAGTAACAGATTTAGATAGCAGAGATATGGTTAGTATTTTTTCCATACCAAATATATTCGATAATAAAATAACAGAACAAATCCCTATAGTACTACCAATTAAAATTCCTAAAAGTATAGGTAATAAATGCTTTTTCAATAAATGCAATTGCTTATATA
The DNA here is from genome assembly GCF_033043255.1 of Clostridium lamae. Lineage (NCBI taxonomy): Bacteria > Bacillati > Bacillota > Clostridia > Eubacteriales > Clostridiaceae > Clostridium > Clostridium lamae. The sequence goes on from NZ_JASCQJ010000028.1 coordinate 4,509, forward strand.
AGGGAACTGCTAAAACTACAGTAGCAGGGCCAAGAAACATATTTATAAATTGACCGCCTTTGTTATATGTATCTACATCAATGTTAAATATCAATAAAAGACTAATAACTAAGGCTATTGCAATTAGTAATGGGTTAAAAAGTGGAAATTTAGTTTTTTTATAAATAAATAAACCAATTTCGAATGCTATTAGCGAAATTATTAATGCAAATAAAGTGTTTTCTGATAAAATTCCTATCATTCTGTTTTACACCCTTTCTTAACTTTATTACCTTTAATCTTTATAATATACTGAACCACAGTGCCGGTAACGATAATAACAATACCAGTAGTAATTATACATAAAAGTAAAATATAAATTAAACTATCCTTTATTGAATCGAAGGATGAAATTAATCCCACTCCAGCAGGAATAAAGAAAAAAGATAAGTGATCTAAAAAGAATGTTGATATACTTTCAATCTTTTCAACTTTAATTACTTTTGAACATAATAAAATTAATAAAATTATCATTCCTATAATATTACCTGGCAATGGTAGATTAAATCCCTTAGAAATTAACTCACCAATTAAATAAATACCTAGAATAATAATAGCTTCTCTAAATATCTTCATTAGATTACCTCCTTAAACTATTATTAATTTAACATTATTAAAAAAAGATGTAAATGGAGTAAAAACATTTACATTTCAATAAAAGTAAAAATAGATTATAAATCTTTATTTTTTAACAAAATTTGCTATATACTCATATTATAAACCATAGATTAATTACTATTCTTTTGGAGGATTAAATGAAAAGCAAATTTTTAAAAATTATATCAATAGTTGCTTTATTAGGAGTAACTTCTTTAAGTTTAATTTCTTGTAAAAAAACTTTTGATGAAAACAAAGAATTAACAAAAATTAGGTTAAATGAAGTAGTAAGATCAGTATTTTACGCACCTATGTATGTAGCAATAAATGAAGGTTTCTTTGAAGAAGAAGGTATAGAAATAGACTTATCAACTGGACAAGGAGCAGATAAAACTATGCAACAAGTCTTAAGTAAAAATGCAGATATTGGTTTTTCTGGACCAGAGCAAGTAATATACATTAATAATCAAGGTAGAGAGGATTATCCAGTTCTTTTTGCACAATTAACTCAAACTGATGGAGCCTTTTTAGTAGGAAGAGAAGCAAATGAGAATTTTAAGTGGACTGATTTGAAAGGAGCTGAAATTATAGGGGGAAGACCTGGTGGAGTTCCTCAAATGGCATTTGAATATGCACTTAAGCTAAATGGATTAGATTCAAAAACTGATGTTAGTTTAGTTACTAATATAGATTTTACAGCTACATCAGGTGCTTTTAAGGCTGGAACTGGAGAATATGTAATTTTATTTGAGCCAACTGCATCAATGCTTGAAAAAGAAGGTAGTGGAAAAATAATTGCATCTATCGGGAAAGAGGTTGGGAATCTTCCTTATACTGGTTTCTTTGCTACTAAATCATATATGGATGAAAATCCTGAAATAATACAAAGTTTTACAAATGCAATTTATAAAGGACAAAAGTGGGTTGATACACATAGTGATGAAGAAATAGCAGACTCTATAATTTCATTTTTCCCTGGAACGGACAAAGATATAATAGTATCAGTCGTTAAGAACTATAAAGAAATAGATGCTATTGCAACAAAGCCATCAATAGAGAAAGAAGATTTAGAAAGATTAATGGATGTTATAGAAAGCTATGATAGCAATTTATTACCTGAAAGACCTTCATTTGAAAAGATAGTAAATAATAGTTTCGCAGAAGAAGCTATGAAAGCAAAGTAATCGCTAAAGGTTTTTTACATTTTAAATTAGGAGCTGTTTTTTTACAGCTCCATAGTAATATTTATAAGGGTTAATACATATGAAAGGAGGTTAGAGAAATGAGTTTAATAAATATTTCAAATATAAGCCTAACTTATCACTCTGTAAATGCAGAAACTAAGGCTATAGATAATTTAAATTTCGCAATAGAAAAAGGAGAATTTGTAAGCATAATTGGACCATCTGGTTGTGGAAAATCAACACTACTAAATATAATTAGTGGCTTATTGAAGCCTTCTGAAGGTAAAATAATTTATAATGATAAAGATATTAAAAATAGATTAGATAAAATGGGGTACATGTTTCAGAAAGACTATTTATTTGAATGGCTTTCTGTTAGAAGTAATGTAATGCTTGGACTAAAAATTAAAAAAATAGATAATGAAGAAAATATAAATAGAGCAGATAAGTTATTAGAAAATTATCAGTTAGATAGGTTTAAAAATCATAAGCCTACTGAATTATCTGGAGGAATGAGGCAAAGGGTAGCATTAATAAGAACTTTAGCATTAAATCCTGATGTATTACTTTTAGATGAACCTTTTTCTGCATTAGATTATCAAACAAGATTAAAGGTGTGTGATGATGTTAAGGGAATTATTAAGAAAGAAGGAAAGACAGCGGTTATGGTTACACATGATTTAGGGGAAGCAATTGCAACTTCAGACAGAATAATAGTTCTTACTAAAAGACCAGCAAATATAAAATTAGATGTAAATATAGAATTTAACAATAAAGAAGCAACTCCTTTTCAAAGGCGAAAAGAGCCAGAGTTTAATGAATATTTCAATTTATTATGGAAGGAGCTTGATTTATTAAATGAGTAAGGAACATTTAGAGTATATAAAAAAAATAAAAGTAGAATTATTTAAGATTACTTTATTTAGAGTGGGTATATTAATAATTTTCATAGCGCTGTGGGAAATATTAGCTCAATTAAAAATCTTAGATCCATTCTTAACATCTAGTCCTAGCAGAATATTAAATTCATTAATTTCATTTGTTAAAGAAGGAACACTATTTAATCATATATTAATTACTTGTTTCGAGACTATTTTAGGTTTTACATTAGGAACTGTATTAGGAGCTATAATTGCAATTGTTTTGTGGGCATTTCCCTTTGTTTCAAAGATATTAGATCCATATTTAGTAGTATTAAATGCACTACCTAAAGTTGCCTTAGCACCTATAGTAATATTCTGGGTAGGTAATGGGATGACTGCAATTATTGTAATAGCATTACTTATATCTATTGTAACAACTATAATAACAGTATTAACTGGATTTAATGAGGTTGATAGAGGTAAATTAAAGTTAATGCAAACATTACAAGCAAGTAAATTTCAAACATTAAGATATCTTATATTTCCAGCCAATATTCAAGTGATAATTTCAGCGTTGAAAATAAATGTAGGGTTATCTTGGGTTGGAGTAATAATGGGAGAATTTTTAGTGGCAAGAGAGGGACTTGGTTTCTTGATAGTGTATGGAGGGCAGATTTCTCAGTTAGATATGGTTATGATGAGTATTGTAATATTATCAGTAATTGCATTTATCATGTATAAAATAGTTGCAAAACTTGAGGAGAAACTTACAAATATAAGTTAGAATGAAGAAGCTAATGATATTAAATATTATTAGCTTTTTTGTTTAGAAAAAAGCTAATACTACTAAAATTATAATTGTAAATAAGGTAGATATTTGATAAAATCAATATGTATAAAAGAAAACATATAGATAAAATTGATTTGGAGGAAAAATGAAAGAGGTAAGGGGATTTTTTTCTAAGCTTAATACGATTTCAAAACCTTTTTTTAATAAGGGGAAAAGTATATTTAAAGTCATATATAATACTTTAAAGAGGAGTTTTAATAAAATAAGTTACTATTATAAAAAGGCAAATTCTAAAAATAAATATGTAGAACCAATTGTTGTTATTGGAGCTTCATGTCTTTTTGTTTTTATTATGATATTATCTATTAGGAATTTTACAATTGTAGAAGAAGTGAATTTTACTGAAAACTCTGGAGAGTATTTGTATTATGAAAATAAATATGATGAAGCTATAGAAGAGTATAAAAAAATTCAAGAAAGCGACAATTGGCCAATATGGACAGTTGAAATTGCTGATATATACTCTTTGCAAGGAGAAACAGCTAAATCAAGTACTTTATTAAAAGAAGCTTTAGTAAAAAGGGACAAGATTATAAAAGAAGAAGGATATGAGGAGTACAAAGAAAAAGACTTAGAACTAATTAGTTCAATGTTATTTACTTTTACTTTTAATAAGGAATATGTAGATGCTATATCCTTTGGTGAACAATATCTAGGTGATTATGGTGTAAATAAAGATATTACAAAAGTATTATTTATGGCATATATTTTAAATAATAATGAATATAAGGCTGCTGAAATTATAGATACATATCCTTTAGATAAAGAATCTTCATATGATATTGCAACATTAGCAAATATGAATATTTTAATTAATAGATGGGATAATGGTTTGGAGTTATTAAAGGATGCATGGAACTTAGATCAAAATGATTTGAAAGTATATAATGTAATTAGTGATATGTATTTATTTGATAAAGACTCATTAATTAATACATTAGAAAATATGATAACAGATTCAGATGAAGATGCATATAAGGTATTTCTATCGAAAGTATATGCAATGAATAAAGAAACAACAGATAAATCAATAAGTTTAATTAGAGAATTAGATGAAAAGAATATAGACTGTATAGTAACTGATCTTATAAAGTATGATATGAATAAGATTTCCAATAGTGAAGCTGAGGCAGATGAGTATTTGGATGATGCTATAAATAAATCAAAGGCAATTGATAAGGAATCTTACTCAACATATTATTTATTATCTATTAAGGCTCTAAATAATGAAAAATATGATGAAGCTCTTGCTTATGCAAAAAAAAGCATTAACTCTAATAGTAATAATGTTGAAAGTTTTGGAACATTAATTCCAAATATATTAATTGCTAAAAATGACTTTCAATTGATTGAAGCATATTATAGACAGGCTATAAAAAATGAACCTTTTAATTATGAAGCGATTATAAATTTGGCTAATTATTATACAAATTATGTTTCTAATGATGAAAAGGCAATGGAGTATTTTGATTTAGCAATCAAAATAAGAAAAGAGGATAGTGCTTTATATAAAAGAGTTGCAGAGCTTTATATAAAAGCTGAAAATTATGAAAGTGCTATAGAAAATATTAAAGAAGCTATAAAAATTGACGATAATATACAAGAGTACTATAGAACTTTAGGAGCTCTTTATTTAACTGAAGGTCTTAATGACGAGGGGATAGAGATAACTCGTAAGGCTTATTCAATGAATGAAAAGGATGTTACTTCATTAAATAATGCAGCATGGTATTACTTGATGGTTGAAAAAGATCTATTAAGAGGATTTGAGAATCTTAAAGCGGCTTATACAGAAATGCCAGCTGGAATAAGTGAAGAAGATAAAAGTATAATAATAGAAAATTATAATACCGTTAAAAAAGCTTATGATGGCTTTATGGAAGACGATACTAAAGAATTTAATATTATTGGAATGAAATTGATATATTAAAAGTGCTATTTAGCACTTTTTTTATAATTTTTATAAAATATTATAGATGCTATTGGAGGGTATATGAGAAAAAATAAGAAAGTAATTAATTCTATTATAATTTTTTTAATTATAATTATTGGTTTTATATTTATTTTCAATAATAAGTTTAAAGAAGAATTAAGAGTGGAATCCTGGGAAAATGTATATAACGAAAATAATATAAGGTTTTTTTATAGTGATACAGATGATGAAAAAATAAAAATATTAAAACAAACTAATAATTTAGAAGAAAAAGTTAAAGATGAAAAAGATATGATTAAGAAAGCTATAAATGTTATTGGTGTAATTAATGAAATAATTACATTTGATGATGTCCCAAGTACAAGTAGAATAAATGGAGTTGATATATTAAAAGATAAGAGTGCTTCGAAAAAAGCATCAGCTAGAGATCTTGGAATAATTTACAGGGATGTTTTAACAAGTCTTGGATATACAGCAAGGTTAGGTGAATTTAAGAGGACAAATGAAAGCTTTAATAAAGAAAGGTCCTACTACGTTGTTGAATATTGGAGTAAGGAATATAATAAGTGGATAATGATTGATTTTATAGATAAGGGATACTTTGATAATAAAGGATTCCCATGTAGTGCTATGGAATTACTAGAGGTAGATATAAGAAATTTGAATTACAATGGAAATACAGATAGAAAAGATTATATTCCTATGTTAAAAAAAGTTCTATTTACTTACACTATAAGTATTGATAATACAATAGATATGTCAAAAAGTAATAGCTATATAACTTATATAAAAGATAAAAATGATATTTCACTTAAGTTTAAAGGAAGTTATTTACCACCGACTATCTTTACAGAAAATAAGGATTTAATGAATAAAAATCCTATAGAAGAAAGTACATCTCAAGATGAGAAAGCTTATATAGTTTTAATGAAGAAACAAGAAGAGAATAGCGATAATAATATAAAAGAAGCAGCATTCATAATAGGTGGATTTAAAGATGGCAAAATTTTGGATGAATATTATATAAGAGAAAACAATGGAGAGTTTGTAAGTGTAAAAAAATATAAAGATATAATTCTAACCAAAGGAAGTAACACTATTGAACTGTCACTAAATGGTAAAGATGTAATGAATAGAATTGAAATAGTATTTAAATAAGAAAGTAATATAAAATCTTTATATAGTTGTTGTATGTATAGTTTTATTTGTATTATTAGTTACAGGAATAGTAACATTAAGAATATAAGAATAAAAAAACAGGGTTCACCCTGTTTTTTTACTTTTTGATTTCCTCTTCCAATTTTATTTTTAAATTTATTAAATCTTTTTCATATACATTAAATTTATTTGTTAATTTATTTTGTATACTTACCACTTTGTTCTTTAAGCTTATAGATGAATCCAAAGCAGAATTTATCTTACCTTGAATAAAATAGTCTGTAAAAATGTTGTCAAAGAAATAATCCATAAAGCCTGAAATCCCGTCTAAACTTAAAGATATAGTTATATTTTCGCTTAAATCATCTAATTCAGCATTATATTTGATAAGCATAACTTTAATGGAATTAAGTGCAGTAGAGGCATCATTCATCTTTGATCTTTTTGCCATAGTAGCTATTAAATCTCCACCCATCATATCATAAATTCCCCAGTTTTTTGCACTATTTAAAGATGATATAGCATTATCTATATATGGAATAAGATTATCTCCTTCTAATAAGGCTTCTTGAATTTCTTTTTTTTCTATAGATATGAACTTAATTCTTTCTAATATCTCTGATACTTTTTTACTTTTATCATTATTTAAGCTTAAAATATAATCGGCAGATTTATTTAATAAATTATTATATTTTAAATCTAAATCGCCTAATTGTGATATTTCATTTAATATACTCTTTTTATTAGATAACAATCTTTTTAAATAATCATCACATTCAATATACTTTGCCTGAGCTTCTAAAAATTCAAATTTTTCTTTAGAAATCTTTTCATCTATTGTACCTTTCATTTTATAATAAATAGAAGATAGACTAAAGGATTCAAGTTTATCAACATCCTTCTTTTCTTTAGATAATTTTATTTTTAATTCCTCAAAGGTTTTTTCAGTTTTATTAATTTCATGCTCAATAGCTAAAAGTTTAGAGTTTAATTTTTTTAATGTATTTCTTTCAGATTCAATTTTTATAAATTCCTCATTAAAATTATTCACAATACCCTCCTTAATAATAATAACTATATTATAAGATAATATATACTGCATAGCAATACTTTTTAAAAATATATTTGCAATACAATAGTGTTATAATTTTACAAAAATAAAAAAATTTTAAAATATAAATAATTACACTTTTCAGTATATTATCTTTATGATATTATAATTATGATAAGAAAAACAATATTTTGAAAACAATTGCAGCAAGAAAAATATATTTTTTAATTGCAATTAACAGAAAATTTAAAAAGTATAATCAATTTAGGGAATAACTAAATGGGTAGGGGGATTTTTATGACACAACAAATAAAAAAAATAGCATTATTAACAGGCGGGGGAGATTGCCCTGGGTTAAATGCAGTAATAAGAGCCGTAACAAAAACAGCTATATTAAATTATGGAATAGAAGTAATAGGCTATAAATTTGGTTATAGAGGATTATACAATAATGATTTCGTTCCTCTAACTTTAGATAGCGTTTCAGGAATACTAAATAGGGGTGGTACTATTTTATATAGTTCAAATAAAGATAATTTATTTGATTATTTAGTTGAAGAAAATGGTGTTATGGTTAAAAAAGACGTTTCAGATGTAGCAGTTGAAAATTTGAAAAAAGAAGGGGTAGATGTTCTAGTAGTAATTGGTGGTGATGGAACTTTAACTTCTGCAAGGGACTTTGCAAGAAAAGGAGTTAAAGTTATCGGAGTTCCTAAGACTATAGATAATGATTTAGCATCTACAGATGTTACTTTTGGATTTAATACAGCTATTGATGTAGCAACTGAATCTTTAGATAGGTTACACACTACAGCAGAATCTCATCATAGAATTATGCTTTGTGAAGTAATGGGAAGAGGTGCAGGATGGATTGCATTAGAATCTGGTATTGCTGGAGCTGTCAATGTGATATTAATACCTGAAATCCCATATGATATCAATAAAATTGTAGAAAAGATAAAGGAACGTGAAGCAGCAGGAAAGCAATTTAGTATAATCGTAGTTGCTGAAGGAGCTAAACCAAAGGATGGGGAAGTAGTAGTTTCTAAAATTGTAGCTGATAGTCCAGATCCTATTAGATTAGGTGGAATAGGTAATAAATTAGCTGATGATTTAGAAAAACTTCTACCAGGAAAAGAAGTTAGATGTACAGTTCTTGGACATGTACAGAGAGGTGGAACAACATCAACATATGATAGAATTCTTTCAACAAGATATGGAGTAGCAGCTGTCGAATTAATGAATGAAGGAAAATTTGGAGAAATGGTTACATTAAAAGATGGTAAAATCTCAAGTGATAGCTTAGAAAATGTTATTGGCCAAAAATCAAAGCTTGTTGATCCAAATGGAGAACTAGTTAAGATGGCAAAAAAAGTAGGTATTTCTTTTGCTGATTAGGGAATTATAAGTGGTGGAGATTTACTTCACCACTTTTGTTTTAAATTATTTTAATGAATACTTCAAAATTTTCTGACAATATGATATAATTTAAATAGGCAGAGAATACGGTAAGAAAGCTGGAGGGTATTATGAAAGAGATTAAGAAATATTTAGAATCAAGAATTGGAACTTACGGATTTTTTTTCGAAGATTTAAAGAGTGGTTATATTTATGGGTATAATGAAAACGTTGAAATGACGGCAGCAGGTTGTATGAAGTTGCCTATAGCAGTATCCTTAATAAAGGCTGAAGAGGAAAAAAAGATAGATTTCCTAGATAAAATAAAAATTGATAGTAAGGATAAGGTTTATGGAACAGGAATAATACATGAGTTTAATGAAAGAGAATATACAGTTTTTGAATTATTAGTTGCAATGCTAATTCAAAGTGATAATACTGCCGCAAATAAAATAATAGAAATATTAGGAATGGATAATATTAATAAAGATATAAGAAAGATGGGATTAGAAAATACCGTATTAAATAGAAAAACTACTGATGAGAGAAATTCAAAGGATGAAGTTGAGAATATAACATCTGCTTATGACTTAGCACAAATTTGGAGACATTTATATAGTGGAACATTTTTAAATAAAGAAAACAGTCAAATGTTAATAGATATATTAACGAGACAGCAGATAAAGAACAAGTTAGCTTTATATATTCCAGATGATTTAAAATATGAGATTTCAAGTAAGACTGGTGATAAAAATGGAGTTGAAAATGATACTGAAATGATTACGTTATCAAAAGGTAATTTTTCATTTACTGTTTTATCAACAGGAATACCTAATAGTGTATATGGAACTGTAACACTTGCAAAATGTGGAAAAATGATGTGGGATGAAGTTATGAATAATTGGCATTAAATTTTAAATAGTGATAAATAAAAAAAGAATACTGAGGTATTCTTTTTTTTGGTTAAAAGAAGAAATATACAACGTTTTAATAACAGAATTTATAATCATTAATATAATAATAGTAGTAGGAAAACTACATTCAAAGTATGATAAATACTTCGTAAAAACAAAGGGGGAAATAGAGTGAGTAGAGTATTTGGTATAGATGTTAGTACTTGGCAAGGTAATTTTAATTTCAATCAAGCTGCAAATGAAGGCGTTAAATTTGCTATAATTAGAGGTGCTTATAACAGAAGAAAAGACGATAGATTTGAAGAGTATTATAGAAATGCTAAGGCTATAGGTCTAAGTGTTGGTGTGTATCAGTATAGTATGGCAACAACAGTAGAAGAAGCACTTTCAGAAGCAAAATTTTTAGAAGGTAACGTACTAAATAATAAACAGTTTGAACTTCCAATATATTTAGATATAGAAGATAATGTTCATAAAAATCTTACTAAGAATCAAGTTTCTGCCATCGCAAAAGCCTGGCTAGATTATCTTGAAGAAAGAGGATTCTTTGTTGGAATTTATTCGAGTAAATCATTTTTAGAAAATTATTTAAATGAAGATGTTAGAACAGATTATTCTATATGGGTTGCAGAATGGGCTAGACAATGCACATATAGTGGACCATATGGAATGTGGCAATTTGGTGGAGAAACAAACTTAATAAGAAGTAATAAGGTTGCAGGAGTAGTTTGTGATCAGAATTATATGATAGTAGATTATCCTAGTCTAATTAAAGGAAAAAGAATGAATGGATATGGTGCTAATAATAATGATCCAAAAGATAATGTAGATAGCGGATCTGGTGGAAATGGAAATAATGATAATAGTTCTCCTTCTTCAACTACTTATGTAGTGCAACCAGGGGATAATTTATCTACTATAGCAGCAAAGTTTGGAATGAACTATCAGACGATAGCAAGTATGAATGGGATATCAAACCCTAATTTAATATATCCAGGACAAGTGCTATTAATAAATGGTAGTAGTAACTCTAAAATGTATTATACTGTAAGACCAGGTGATACATTATCAGAAATAGCAACTAGGCACGGTGTAACCTATCAATCTATTGCTAATTTAAATGGAATTAAGAATCCGGACTTAATATATCCAGGAGAAATATTAAGAATAATTTAAAGTTTTATATTGATGGAGTTGTCCAAAAACAGCTCCATCATTGTAATACTTTCTTGACAACGGATATTATAAATGTTATTCTAATGAAAAAGATAACCTTTAACTTGGTCCAGAGAGATTGATAAGGGAGATAAAAGTAACGTAATGTATAGATTTATTATATCTTCCTTCAATAGAAGGAAGTTTTTTTATGTATAAAAAATTAAACCTTTAAATTTAACACAGAGATGTTAACAAGGAGTGAGAATATGAAAAATAAACATCTAATTGATCCAATGGATTTTTCTAAGCAAGAATTAGAAGAAATCTTTAATTTAGCACATCAAATTATATCAAATCCAAAGGAATTTTCTAATGTCTGTGATGGGAAGATATTAGCCACACTTTTTTATGAGCCAAGTACTAGAACTAGATTTAGTTTTGAAGCTGCTATGATGAGACTTGGAGGTAAGATATTAGGTTTTTGTGAACCAAATTCAAGTTCAGTATCAAAGGGAGAAACTTTATCTGACACTATTACAATGGTATCCATATATTCAGATATAATAGCAATGAGGCATCCTATGGAAGGAGCAGCGAAGCTTGCTAGTATGTATTCGAAGGTACCAGTAATTAATGCAGGTGATGGAGGACATCAACATCCAACACAAACATTAACAGATCTTTTAACTATCCAAACTTTAAAAAGTGGTTTAGAAAGCCATACAATTGGAATATGTGGTGATTTAAAAAATGGACGAACAGTTCATTCATTAATAAAAGCGATGTCCAGATATGATGGAACTAGATTTATATTAATATCACCAAAAGAGTTATGTATTCCTGAGTATATAAGAGAACAAATATTAATTAAGAATAATATTGATTTTAAAGAAGTTGAAAAATTAGAAGATGTAATTGATGAAGTAGAAATTCTTTATATGACAAGAATTCAAAAAGAAAGATTTTTTAATGAAGAAGAATATTTAAGATTAAAAGATAGTTATATATTAGATTCTGAAAAAATGAAATTAGCAAAAGATGATATGATAGTTCTTCATCCATTACCAAGGGTAAATGAAATAGATGTAGAAGTAGACAAGGATAGTAGAGCTTGTTATTTTAAACAAGCAGAATTTGGTATGTATGTAAGAATGGCGCTAATTGTAAAACTTTTGGAGGTGGTATAAATGCTAGAGATAACTACTATCAAGGATGGACTAGTGATTGACCATATAAAAGCAGGAGTTGGAATTAAAATATTTAATTATTTAAATTTAGATAAGGTAAATAGTCAAGTAGCATTAATAATGAATGTCAGAAGTGAAAAGATGGGTAAAAAAGATATTATAAAAATTGAGAATTCCTCAGATATAGAGTACACAATTATTACATTATTATCTCCACACTTAACTATTAATGAAGTGAAGAATGGGGTAATATTTAGAAAAATAAAACCAGAATTACCAAAAAGTGTAGTGAATATATTAAAGTGTAATAATCCAAGATGTATAACTACTGTAGAAAATTATGTTCCTCATACATTTAAATTGATTAATGAAGATAAAGGGAGTTATAAGTGCGATTATTGTGATAATATAATAAAATTATCTGATTTATAAAGATAAGAGGTGTAATTATGGATTTGTTAATAAAAAATGCTAGGATTGTTGATTGTTCTCAAGATTTTATTGGGGACGTCTATATAGAAAAAGGAATAATTAAAGAAGTAGGATTAGATATTAATATAGATGATATTGAGACTATTAATGCAAAAGGATTTGTATTAATGCCTTCATTTATAGATACACACGCTCATTTTAGAGAACCTGGATTAACTTATAAGGAAGATATAGAAACAGGTTCCAGAGCAGCTTTACGAGGTGGGTATACTGGGGTTTGTCTAATGGCAAATACTCAGCCTATATGCTCAAGTAAAGAAGTTTTACAAATAGTAAGAAATAGAGAAAAAGAATTAGGATTAGTAGATTTACATCAGTGTATATCAGTCACTAATGGATTTAACGGTAAGGATTTAAGTCACTTAGATGAATTTATAGGCGATAAAAAGCTTAAAGCGATCTCAGATGATGGTATTGGTGTTATGGATTCTGAAGTGATGTATAAAGCTATGCTTAAAGCAAAGGAAAATAGTTGGATTATAATGTCTCATGCAGAAGATAGAGGGTTTTCAGATATAGATATGAGAATAGCTGAAAATATAATGACATTAAGGGATATATACTTGGCTAAAGAAACTGGGGCTAGACTTCATATGTGCCATGTTAGTACAATGGAATCTATTGAATATATTAGGAATGCAAAGAAGGAATTTAAAAATATTACTTGTGAAGTTACTCCACATCATATCCTTTTAACAAAGGATGTAAATAATTATAGAGTAAATCCACCTATTAGAGAAAAAGAAGATGTAGACTCTATAATAAATGCTATTAAAGATGGGGTAGTTGATTGTATAGGTACAGATCATGCTCCTCATACTAAATCAGATAAAGAAAAAGGTTCACCAGGAATGGTAGGCTTAGAAACAGCATTTCCAATATGCTATACAAGATTAGTTAAATCTGGAGAAATAAGCTTAAATAAATTAAGTCAACTAATGTCTAAGAATGGTGCTAATATTCTAGGGATGAATAAAGGAATTATTAGTCCAGGAGTAGATGGAGATTTAGTGTTAGTAGATTTAGATAAAAAGATAAAAGTAAATTCAGAAGAATTTCATTCGAAAGCTAAAAATACACCATTTGAAGGAATGGAGTTTTATGGAGAAATACAAAGTACTATAAAAGCTGGCCAAGTTCTTTATAGAAAGTAGGAGGATACAATGAAAAGTTTAATAATGGATAAGTTATATAATAGAGTTAAAGAAAGAGGAGTAGTATGTGTTGGATTAGATACAGCTATTGAATACATACCTAGCCATCTTTTTGAAGGAAGAAGCGAAGTCGAAGCTTTAGTTGAATTTAATAAACAAATAATAGATGCAACAATAGATGTAGCTGCTTGCTTTAAGGTACAAATAGCTTACTATGAAGCTTTAGGATTAAAAGGAATGTTGGCTTATAAAGAAACATTAGATTACTTAAGAGAAAAGGATGCAATAATAATTGCAGATATAAAAAGAGGAGATATAGCGGCAACGGCTAAGCAATATGCTAAGGCTCACTTTGAAGGAGATTTCGAAGCTGATTTTATAACATTAAGTCCATACATGGGAATGGATAGCATTGAACCGTATATACCATACTTGGAAAAAGGTAATAAGGGAGTATTTTCATTAGTAAGAACGTCTAATCCAGGAGCAGGAGACATAGAAATGCTTAAAACTACAGATGGAAGAGATGTGTACAAAGTAGTTGGTGATAAACTACTTGAACTTGGCAATGAAATATCTGGTGATTGTGGCTATTCAAGTATAGGCGGAGTGATTGGGTGTACTCATGTAGAAGAAGGAATCGAAATAAGAAAAAGATTTAAAAATATGTTTTTCTTGATACCAGGTTATGGTGCTCAAGGCGGAAAGGCAGAAGATGTAGCATTATACTTAAATGATGGAAATGGTGGAGTTGTTAACTCTTCAAGAGCAATACTTTTAGCATATAAAAAGCAAAAGGGAAGAGAAAAAGAATTTGCAATTTGTGCAAGAGAAGAAGCTATTAGAATGAGAGATGAAATAAGAACTGCAGTAGAGAATCTATAGGGAGAAAGTTTATGAAGATGAATTACACTAAATCAAAAGTTATATCAAATGAAAAGATAGTTGATGGAATATACAAAATGGTTTTAGAGGATAAAAATGAAGTGAAGCCTGGACAATTTTACATGCTAAAATTAAATGGGCAGACTTTGCTTCCGAGACCTATAAGTGTATGTGAAAAAAATGAAGGAACTATAACATTCTTATATGCAGTAGTGGGAAATGGAACGAGAGAATATACAACACTAGAAAAAGGAGAGTATATAAATCTTACTGGCCCATTAGGGAATGGATTTAATGTATATGAGAATCTTGGGAAAGTGGCTTTGGTTTCAGGCGGTATTGGTACTGCACCAATGCTTGAGATTGCTAAAATGCTTAAAGAAAATAGTAATTCATCTAAACTAGATTTATATGCAGGTTTTAGAGATGATATCTATTTAATAGATGAGATAAAAGAATACGTTAATGAAGTTTATGTAAGCACTAATACAGGAAAGCATGGTCATAAAGGATTTATAACAGATATTCTTAATGTAGAAGAGTACGACACTGTACTTTGCTGTGGTCCAGAAATAATGATGAAAAAGGTTATAAATATGTGTAAGGATAAGAACGTAAAAATTTATGTATCTATGGAAAAACATATGGCATGTGGAGTAGGTGCTTGCCTAGTATGTACTTGTAAAACTAAAGATGGGCATAAAAGAACATGTAAAGATGGTCCAGTATTTGATGGATATTATGTTGAACTTTAAAATCAAAGGAGGAGAATGTTAATGTTAAAGGTAAATATAAATGGAGTAGAATTTAAAAATCCAGTTATAGCAGCGTCAGGAACCTTTGGTTTTGGATCAGAATATAAGAATTTTTACGATGTCGGAATTTTAGGAGGAATATCTTCAAAGGGATTAACATTAAATCCCAAGGATGGTAATGAAGGGGTTAGAGTATATGAGACACCTTCTGGAATGATGAATTCAGTTGGACTTCAAAATCCAGGTGTTGATAGATTTATATATGAAGAACTTCCAAGAATGAAGACTTTAGGGACTAACATAATTGCCAATGTTGGCGGCGGATGTATTGAAGACTATGAAGAGGCAATTGAAAAATTAAGAGGTACTGACATTGATATGATAGAACTTAATATATCATGTCCTAATGTTAAATCAGGGGGAATGGCCTTCGGAATAAAATCAGATATAGCATATGACGTTGTATCTAAAGTAAAGAAAATCACAGATAAGCCACTTATGGTTAAACTTTCACCTAATGCAGAAGATATAGTTAGGATGGCTTTTAGTTGTGAAAAAGCAGGAGCTGATTCAATATCTTTGATAAATACTTTAAAGGGATTTGCTATAGATCCTTATAAGAGAAGTCCTATTTTTAATAATATATATGCGGGGCTTTCAGGACCAGCTGTGAAACCTATAGCTCTTAGGATGGTTCATGAGGTATCAAAAGCAGTTAATATACCTGTAATTGGGCTTGGCGGTATATCTAATGGAATAGATGCAATTGAATTTATGATGGCTGGAGCAAGTGCTATTCAAATAGGAACTATTAATTTTGTAAATCCTTTAGCAGGAAAAGAAATAATAGAGGAAATGGAAGCTTTTTGTAAGGATCAAGGAATTAGAGACATAAATGAGATAATTGGATGTATAAAATAATACTTATTAAGTTGTAGGATTTTTATCTTACAACTTTTTTTATTAATAAAGGAAACTAACTATAAAAATGCATGTTAGATATTCATTTTGCAAAATATTCTTTATATTGTTAAAGAAATGTTGTAAAATAAAAAAGAACAATAATATAATAAGTCATTGTATTAAGTAAAACATAAAGTTTTACTAATATAGTAGTTAAGGAGGATACAATGAGATTTAAGAAAGCAAGTATAGTTTTTGGTGTAGTTATTATAGTATTGTTATTACTTATAGTATTTAGTGTGAGTAATATACTTAATAGAGGCACAGAAGAAGTAAAGGTTGCAAAAGAATTTATAGAAGAATTATATGATAGTGGAATAATAGAAGAAAATAATATTATTAAGGATGCTGTAGTACAAGAAGAAGCCTTAAATAAATTAGCTAATAAAAATTCTAGAATTAAATATTCCGTTATTGTTGGCAACTATGGAGTTGACATTGATAAAAATTATAAAGTTTTAGGTTTTTCTAACAAAAATTTGGGTGAAAAAAAATATAAATCTGAAGAAGAAGTAAGCGAGGAAGAAGCTATATATTTAGCAAAATCTTATATTTCTGAAATAACAGAAGAGGATTTTACATTTAAGTATATAAATTTAAAAGAAGATGATAAATCTTTAGTTTATAACGTTGTATTTAATAAGCTAAAAGATGGATATCCTTGTTATGATCAAGAAATAAATACATTAATCAATAAAGTAACAGGAAAACTTGAAGCATATACTAATTACACTTTAGATGATATAAAATATATAAATCAAATAAATATAGATGAAATGGAAGCAACTGAAACTTTAGAAAAAAATATCAAAAATTTAAAACTCAATATAAATATAGAAGGAAGTCCAATTTTAGGTTATATAAATATTTCAGATAAAGAAATGGGACTAGCTTATATATTTAATATAAAAATCACTAGTAATGATAATAAAGAGGAGATATTTAAATCTTTTGTAAGAGCTGATACTGGAGAAATAATAAATTCAAATTTAGAAGCAGTATCCAGAGAATAATAAAAGATGTAATAGGTTAAAAGTATAACTTATTACATCTTTTATTTTTATTGCTAATTCATAATCTCTAGCAGTGGATTCTACCAGCCCTTTATATCATTTTTAATTTCTGGGATAGAAGATGAAGTGAATGTAGGATCTTTTATACCATTATTTTTTTGATGCTTGTAATCTGCTAAAGCTCTAAAAGCTATTTTACTTAATAATACTATTGATACAAGATTTATTATGGCCATGAAGCCCATAAAAACGTCTGCTAAATTCCAAACTAAATCCATACTTACTAAAGAGCCAAAGAAGACCATAAATCCGACGAAAATTCTATATATATTTATATATAGTTTTTTATTTGTAATGAACTGAATATTTGTTTCTCCATAATAATAGTTTCCTACAATTGAACTAAATGCAAATAGTAAGATACATACTGAAATAAAAATGTTACCAAGTTCTCCAATTTGAGAAGTTAGGGCTATTTGAGTAAGTTCTATACCTTTAACTGAGCCATCTAGAGGAACATCAGATAATAATATTATAAAAGCTGTACAACTACATATTATTAATGTATCTGTGAATACCCCAAGGGTTTGTATAAAGCCTTGTTTTACAGGATGGGAAACAGTTGCAGTAGCGGCAGCATTTGGAGCAGAACCCATACCTGCTTCATTAGAAAATAGGCCTCTTTTAATTCCTTGCATAAGAGCAGCACCAATTCCGCCACCAACAACTTGATTAATGCCAAATGCATTATCAAAGATAGTTTTAAATACTCCTGGCAAGAGAGTAATATTCTTAAACACTATAAATAAAGCAACTATAATATATGCAATAGCCATAACTGGTACTATAACAGAGGAAATCTTAGCAACTCTATTAATACCTCCAAAAATAATAACTAAAGTTAAAAGTGTTATAACTGCAGCAATTATTGATTTATTGAAACCAAATGATGTATTTAATGAAAGAGCAATTGTATTAGATTGAACAGAATTAAATACTAGTCCAAAGGTAATGGTAATTATTATAGCAAAAGCTATACCCATCCATCTTTTCTTTAAACCTTTTTCAATATAGTAAGCAGGTCCACCAATATAGTTATTTCCATCCTTTTGTTTATAGATTTGAGCTAATGTAGATTCTATAAAGCTTGAAGCAGATCCAATTAATGCTATAACCCACATCCAAAAAATAGAGCCTGGTCCACCTATTGATATTGCAGTTGCAATTCCAGCAATATTCCCAGTTCCTACTCTAGAAGCTGTACTAATACAAAATGCTTGGAAAGATGAAATAGATGTTTTATCGTTTTTATCTCCATCTGTTAAGAGCCTAAACATTTCTTTTATATTTCTGAATTGAACGAATTTGGTTTTAATTGTAAAATAAATTCCGATTATTATTAGCATTCCTATTAAAATATAAGTCCAAAGTACATTGTTTAAAGTTAGAATTGCATTATTTAAAGAGTTCATAAAATTACTTCTCCTTTTCATTTGTAAAATATACTTAATTTGATAGAAATATAATATATTAATTTTTCGGATTTTGCAATAAAAAAGAATATAAAATTCATAAAACTAAGTAAAATGATGATTATAGTGGGTTTTAAGACAAAATATGAATAATATGCATATGGAAAATTCATATATAAATAAAAAATGAGAGCTATGAAGCTCTCAAAATATTATTAATCGTCACCATTTCATTTAAAGTTTTCTTAAAGAGGTAGCTATTCGATTACAGATTCACTATTACCATTGTTATTATTGTTATTATCGTTATTATTTTCATTATTTTCATTATTATTATCGTTGCTAGATTCTGACTCTAATTCTATGGTTATTGTTTCACCTTTTTTAGCTTTATCTGCTGATATACTCTTAATTGTTCTATTTTTAGAATCATTATTCTTTATAGTAACATTAATCCCTTTAGATTTAAGAATATTAATAGCATCATCTACATTACTACCAACCTTAACTCCTAAATCAGATAATTTAAATTCTTCAACTGCTTTTGTGTCATCTTTTTCAGTTGGAAGAACATATTGATAATCAGCAGCAGATTTAGATGCATTTTCTTTCTTTATAAAAACTTTTTCTACTACCAAATCCTTTGGAGTATTTTCTGTTGCTAATTTATTATTATTTTTATTTACCTTAGCAGAAACGTGAACATCACATACTCCTGAAGGTTCTGTTCCAGATATAAACATTTCTGTATAAACTCTTGATCCTCTTTGATCATGAGAACAAAGGTCAGTTGCTCTCTTACCAGAATCTTTACAAATAACAGCAGTTGTAATTCCACCAGGATTTCCATCAAACTCTTTATATTCTAAATCTGCATGAATTGGAGCCATTACAGCACCCCATAATGAAGCAGCAGATGAACTGTAGCTAGCTCCACCCATTTGGTCTTGGTTATCATATCCAATCCAAACAGCTCCTGAATAATAAGGGGTTAATCCTGCAAATAAGAAATCTGTAACACGACTAGTAGTTCCTGTCTTACCTATAACAGGCATATTAGAAAGTCTAGCTAACGAACCATCAAAACTTAAAGGTCCTTTTAATAAATCTCTCATAATATATGCTGTTTGTGGAGAGAAGACTTGCTCTTGAGTGGCTTTCTTTTCTAATAGTACTTTTCCGCTTCCATCTACAACCTTAGTATAAAGAATAGGCTCAGTATATAAACCATTATTACCAAAGGTACCAAAAGCAGATGCTAAAATGAAAGGATTACCACCATCTATAGAACCATCTTCTATATCATAACCAGTGAATTCTCCTAAAGAGAGTGTAGCTATACTACTTCTTGATTTTGAACCATAAATTATACCTAATTTTTCACCGTAAGTTAATCCGTTTTCAATACCAAGTTTATCCTCCACCATAACTGTAGGCACATTCTTAGATAATGCAAGTGACTCTCTAACTGTAATATACCCGTCAGATTTGAAATTCCAGTTTTGAGGATTATAATTATTATATTTAGCACTAATTGAAGAAGGTAATAAAGCGTCATCAAAAACCGTTCCTGGAGTTACGGTTTTAGTATCTATAGCAGGTCCATAAACTGTAAGTGGTTTAGTCGTAGAACCTATGGATCTTAAGGCATAATAAGCTCTATTAGTTGATCTTGCTGGTTGATCACCTCTACCACCTACAAGCACTTTAACTTCTCCAGTTCTATAATCCATGATTGATGCAGCTGCTTGAAGTAATGGAGTACCATTCTCATCAGTTACTTCTGGATTAGCATAAATATCAAGTTGCTGTATACTATTTCTATCATCAAGTACTGCTTGAGTAGAATCTTGCATAGCTCTATCCATAGTAGTGTATATTTTAAGTCCACCAGTAGAGAATAATCTATCTATCTCCTCGTCAGTATATTTATATGTTTCTTTTAAATCTTCTCTTACTTGATCTAATGCAGGATATACAAACCATTCATAGTTTATTTTATAAGTAATTTCTGTTTGAGAAAAGGCAAATTGGTTTGCATCAACAAAAGCATATGCTTCATCATATTCAGCCTGAGTTATATATCCTAAATCTTTCATTTTCATAAGAACTGTTTTAGTTCTATCCAAATAAACAGTAGGATCTTCAATATTATCAGCATTATATGGACTATAAGCTGAAGGAGCTTGAGTTAATCCTGCAATGAATGCAGCTTCAGGCAATGTTAAGTCTTTAGCACTTTTTTCAAAGAAATACTTTGAAGCAGCTTCAACTCCATAAAGTTTACCACCTAGTGGAATAGTATTTA
Organism: Clostridium lamae; assembly: GCF_033043255.1. Lineage (NCBI taxonomy): Bacteria > Bacillati > Bacillota > Clostridia > Eubacteriales > Clostridiaceae > Clostridium > Clostridium lamae. Next base: position 25,883 of record NZ_JASCQJ010000028.1, read on the forward strand.
AATATGCCTCTAAAATTTGATCTTTGGATAGTTTCTTCTCTAGCTGTAAAGAAAGATAGATTTCTCTAACTTTTCTTTCAATTTTTACATCTTGTGACAATAAAGTATTTCTTATTAGCTGCTGAGTTAAAGTTGAACCTCCTTGAACAGAGCCTTTCCCAGTAACATAATAAATACCTGATCTTAAGGCAGACCCTATAGTTCTTTTTATATCAATACCAGGATGAGTGTAAAAACGTTCATCTTCAATAGCTATATACGCATCTTTAAGATAGTCTGACATATCATCTAAACTAACTTTATATCTTTCTTCTTCAGTAGGTAAATTATCGATATAATTACCTTCGCTATCAAAAAGCATAGAAGGTTCATTCAAGTTTAATACTGCATTTACATCCAATTCTGGAGTACTTTTTATTATTGCAAATACATATCCAAGGCCTACAACAAAGCATAGAAGACCTGCAATAAGTATACCAAGAAATGTACCTTTTAAAATTTTCTTATATTTAGGTTGATTTTTTTTCTTATTCTTTTTGCTATTCTTTTTATCTTTTTTAGCATTAGCTTGGCTTTTTTCTGTTCTTGAAGTGTCTTTTTTAGCCATTTGTTCCTCCCTCATAATTTATAATTATTTAATGGTGCATAATAAATAATATATTATATTATAGCATATTTATATAAAGAGTAAAATAATAACTCTAGAAGGTGCCTATGAAGTATTATACAAAAAGATCTAAAATACGATTCAAAATTAAACACCCTAAGATTATAATGGTTATTATTGCCATTTTTGTACTATTAAATTCCATTTTGTACATTTTTGATAAAAATATTTTACCAGCTGTATTATCAATTGGAGAAGAAAGGCTTAAGAGAGAAGCAACTACTATAATTAATGAAACTGCCTTAGACATTTACTCTAAAGATTTTAATTATAATGAAATGATTATTACAGAAAAAGACAATGAGGGTAATATAACTATGCTAAGAGCAGATACAGTTAAGTTGAACTATTTATCATCAAAGTTAGTATTAGCATCTAATGATAAAATTAATCAGTTAGAAGAGTTAGGACTAAAGGTTCCTTTAGGATACATGACTAAAAATTTAGTCTTTTATAATTTAGGACCTAAGATCAGCGTTAAGATGGCTCAAATAGGAAATATAACAAGTAATTATGAATCTGTTTTTGAAAGCGCAGGAATAAACCAAACTAGACATAAAATATATTTGAATGTAAGTATGAAGATGAAAATAATAGTACCATTAAATAGTAGGGATGTAGAGGTTGCGAGTCAAATTCCAATTGCTGAAACAATAATAGTTGGTAAAATACCAAATACTGCAATTGAACTAAACAAAAATTGATTATTTATGTGAAAGGTATATTGAAGCTTATAATTGAAATGTTTATTCTAAAAATATAAAAGGCTGAGTAACTCAGCCTTTTATATTTTTATAGTATATATTTCTAGTTATTTTCCCAATTAAATACGTAAGGAACATTTCTATAGAAGTTTTCATAGTCAAGTCCATAACCAACAACGAATAAATCTTCTATTTCAAAGCAGCAATAATCAGGTGATAAATTTACCTTTCTTCTAGAAGGTTTGTCTAATAGAGTACATGTTTTTACTGATTTAGCACCACGTTTTTTTACATACTCAATAACAAATTCCATAGTATAACCAGTATCGATTATATCATCTACTATAAGTACATCCCATCCTTCAATATTGTCTGGAATATCATTAACTACCTTAACTTCACCAGTACTTTCTTCACCATGACCATAGCTTGAAGTAGTCATGAATCCTACTTTAGCTTTACAATCTAGGGCTCTAAATATATCTGCTCCAAAGATGAAACTTCCTCTAAGTAAAGGAAGAACATAAAGTTTTTTGTCTTTATAATCTTCAGTTATTTCTTTACCAAGCTCTTTAATTCTTGATTGAATTTGTTCTTCAGTGAAAAGTATATTTCTCTTTCTATCATCCATTGTATTAGTCCTCCTAAAATATGTAAAAGTTATTTAACCATTTATACATAAATATTATTAGTATTATATTACATATTATTTTTATTTCTTGCAACTTTTTTATATAATTTTGTTGTAGCTTAAAGCGGTTGAAATTTAGAAATGTATAAGGGATTATAAACATTAGTTTACAATAAATTATTAATGGTATAGAATTATAGGATAATTGTTAATAGTAAAAATGAGGTGATATAAATGATATTTGGGAATATAGATGGAATAAAAAAAGCTTATCTTGAAGAACTTGAAGGTATTTATAGAATGAAAGTTCTTAAAGATGAAGTTTGTAGTTCCGAAATAATAAATATAATATCAAGATTGACTTCTACAATAGAAAGAGAAATAAGTGTTGCTGTAGATAGAAGAGGGAAAGTAGTTTCAGTGACTATTGGAGATTCAACATCTGTAGAAATTGGAATGATAGATATAAGGGAAAAAAGATTATCTGGAATAAGAATAATTCATACGCACCCTAATGGATTTTCGAATCTATCAGCACTAGATTTATCAGCTTTATTAAAACTAAAATTAGATGCTATTGTAGCTATAGGTGTAGATAATGGGAATATAACAGATTATTCATTAGGTATGATTACAATAACTAATGATCTATTAGACTATGATGAAAAGCTTAACCTTTCATTAGAAGAATTACTTTCTATTCATATTTTAGATAGAATTAAGCATATAGAAGGATTGATTAAAGAAAAGGAAATAGAAGAAGATGAAGGTGAAAAGGCTATTTTAGTTGGTTCCGATTCTAGAGAAAGTTTAGAGGAGTTAAAAGAATTAACAAAGGCCTGTGATATACCAGTTTTAGATTTAGTATATCAAAGTAGAAGTAAGGTTGATCCTGCATTTTATATTGGAAAAGGTAAAGTTTTAGAGATTGCTTCTTTAAGACAAAGTAAACATGCAAATTTAATAATTTTTGATGATGAACTATCTGGTTCACAAGTAAGGAATTTAGAAGCAGCATTAGGAGCAAAGGTAATTGATAGGACTACATTGATTCTTGAGATATTTGCAAGAAGAGCAAGAAGTAGGGAATCTAAAATTCAAGTAGAACTAGCTCAATTAAAATATAGAATGAGTAGATTACAAGGTCTTGGGACAGTACTTTCAAGAACTGGTGGAGGAATTGGAACAAGAGGTCCTGGAGAAAAAAAATTAGAAACAGATAGAAGACATATAAAAGAAACTATATATGATTTAAATGATGCTCTTAAAAAAATTAAGAAAAATAGGGAAATTCAAAGAGAAAAAAGAAATAAAGAAAGTATTCCTAAGGTATCCTTAGTTGGTTATACTAACGCAGGGAAATCAACACTTAGAAATAAATTATGTGATTTAGCAGCACAAAGAGAGATTCAAGGGAAGGAAAAAGTGTTTGAAGCCGATATGCTTTTTGCTACCTTAGATATTACTACAAGATCAATTATATTAAAAAATAAGGGAGTAGTTACAATAACAGATACAGTTGGATTTGTTAGAAAACTTCCTCATGATTTAGTTGAAGCCTTTAAATCTACATTAGAAGAAGTTATATATTCAGATTTATTATGTCATTTAGTAGATTCTTCATCAGATTCTGCATTAGAGCAAATAGAAGCTGTAGAAGAAGTTCTAGGAGAACTTGGCGCTAAAGATAAAGATACTATATTAGTACTAAATAAAATTGATAAGGCTAATGAAGAGAAATTAGAAGAATTAAGAAAAGCTTGTTCTGAATATGAAGTTATTGAAATTTCAGCAAAAGAAAGTATAAATTTAGATGGTCTTTTACAATTGATTGAAGAAAAGCTACCATATAAAATGAAAAAATGCGAATATTTAATACCTTATGATAGAAGTGATATTAATTCTTTCCTTCATAGAAACGGTAGAGTTTTAGAAGAAGAATTTAAAGAGAATGGAAGCTACATGTTAGTAGAAGTAGATGATGAGATATATAATAAATCAAAAGAATTTGTAACTGAAATACTTAGTTAATAGATAAAAAATATTAAAAACTGCAATGAAGGTATACTTTATTGCAGTTTTTATTTATATTCTATATAATTATTGTAATAATACAAATTTAACAAATAGGGGTGAATAATGACAAAATCAATAAGTGATTATCAAAATGCATTTAAAGAAATAACAGAGAAATTAAAGAAAAATAATAATATTATTTCTATATTCATATTTGGAAGTATGGTAAGTGGTGATATATGGCAAGGATCTAATATTGATTTATTTGTAATATATAAAGATGAATTTAATGAAATCAGAGATGTATATTCTGAAGTGTTAGATATACCAATACATATAAAATTTATAAGTAAAGAATTATTTAAAAGTTACTATAATGAAGCTGGTAAAAGAGATATAATTATAAATTCTCTATTAGCTTCTAAAATGATATATTCAATCGATACTGAAATAACAGATTTGTACCAAAAGATTATATATATGATAGATTCTGATAAAGGAAGGTTAAATTTAGTTTATCTAGGAAATTGCTTTAAGGAAATAACAGTATGCAGAAAATATTTAAGTAAAGATAGTGGATATACAGCACATGAGTTATTAATAAGAGCATTAAATAATTTTTCAATGCTTTTTCTGAGTATTAATGGTTACACAGTTAGTAAAGACTCATTAACTATGGCATGCAATTTAAATGATAGTCTAAATGATAAGGTACAGGATTTATTTTATAAAGAAGTTAATGATGAAAGCATAGAGGCTTTATTAAACTATATGGAAAATTATTTGGAGCATAATATAGAAAAGGCTTCAAAGGATTTACTTAATTTTATTAAGAATCAAGACATAGCATTAAGTGCTTATGATATTAAAGTAAACCCATATTTTAAAAATTTTAAAATTAAAATAGAAGAGATACTTAAAGTTCTATATAAAAATAATATTATTGTAAAAAGTAAAAGGGAGCTTACTGATTCTAAAGGTAATTTTCTAGCTATAGAAAATGTATATCAGTATAAAAAGTAATCTTTTGGAGGCTTTATGAAAGAATTGTATGAAATATGCTTTAAAGAGGATATTCCCAAATATATTCAGATAGCAAGCCATTTGAAAAAATTAATAGATAATAGAGTTATTAAAGATGGTGAGAAGTTACCAACTATTAGAGAATTTTCTACTATTTTAAATGTAAATAAAGTTACTATAGTTAATGCATATAAAAAGTTAAAGGTGGATGGATATGCATATCAGAAAGTTGGTTCAGGAACTTATGCAAAGAGAAGAGAAGTAACTTCAGCTTTTAGTAGGGAATATTCAAAAATATTTAAGGATTTATCATCAGATGATTTAAAAAATATAATTGATTTTACTGGGGAAACCAATTCAGAGGTTTATTTCCCAATAGAAGATTTTAAGAATGTTATTAATAAAGTTTTAGATAGAGATGGAGGAAATGCTTTAATTACAAAAGAATCTCTTGGATATGAAAATTTAAGAAGAACTATAAATAAAGCATTTTGGAATGATAATTTAGATTTAAATAATATTTTAATTGTTTCAGGAGCACAGCAAGGTATTGATATAGCTTCGAAGGCAATAGTAAATATAAATGATAATGTAGTAGTAGAAAGACCTACTTATGGAGGAGCTATTTCTGTATTTAAATGGAGAAGAGCTAATATATTTGAAATAGGTCTAGAAAAAGATGGGCTAGACTTGCAAGCCTTTGAAGAGATATTAAAAAAAAATAGTATTAGTTGCTTTTATACTATGAGTTATTTTCATAATCCGACTGGAGTAAGCTATAGTTTAGAAAAAAAATTAAAATTATTAGAGTTAGCGAATAAATATGATTTTTATATTATTGAAGATGACTACCTATCAGAATTAATATATGATGATAAAATAAAACATGAACCTTTAAAGAGTTTAGACAAATATGAAAGAGTGATATATATAAAGAGTTTTTCTAAGGTTTTTTTGCCTGGAATAAGACTTGGTTATATGATAACTCCATCATTTTTTAATGAAACGATTCAAAGTTCTAAGATCAATACTGATATTGCAACTTCTAGCCTTATGCAAAGGGCTTTGGAACTTTATATTAGTGAAGGACTCTGGAAAAAGAATATTGACTTTCAACAAAATTTGTATAAAGAAAAATATTTATTAATGAGGGAATTAATAAATAAAGAACTAGCAGACGAGGTTTCATATATTGATCCTAAAGGAGGGCTATATTTTTATTTAGAAATAGAAAATAAAAATGTAAGTTCAAAGGAATTATTTTATAAATTAAAAAATAAAAATTTATATATTACACCAGGTACTGTATTATTTAAGGAGCCAAGTAATGGAGATAGTTATTTTAGAATTAGTTTCTCACAAGCAAGTAAGAAGAAAATAGTTGAAGGAATAGAGTTAATAAAGGAGGAACTTAAGTGAGTTACGTTACTATTAGAGAATACGGGGAAGATAGATTTATAGAAAAAAAATCAGAGTTCATAGGTTACGCAAAAAGATGTGAAACTGAAGAAGAGGCAAAGGCTTTTGTTACTGAGATAAAAAATATGCATAAACAGGCTAGGCATAATTGTTTTGCTTATATTATTGGAGCAAATATGGGGATTCAAAGATATAGCGATGATGGAGAGCCTCAGGGAACGGCTGGTATACCTATATTAGAAGTTATGAAAAAAAGTAATATAACTGATTGTGCAATAGTAGTGACTAGATATTTTGGAGGAATATTACTTGGAGCAGGAGGACTTACAAGAGCGTACACTAAAGGGGCTTCAATTGCATTAAAGGCTGGAGGAATAGTTGAAAAAGTAAAGGGAATTAGATTATTACTTTGTATGGACTATGACATGCTTGGTAAAATACAATATAAATGTAATGAAAATAACTGGCATATTGAAGAAGTTGAATATACAGATAAGGTAGTAGTGCATTTATTATCAGAGCTTGATTTAGCAAAAGAAATTGAAAAAAGCATTATAGAAATATCGAATGGGAAAATAATAATAAATAGAAAAGATGAAGGTGTGTATTTTAAAGAAGAAAATAGATTATATAAGTTAATTTAACACATTTGTAATAATAAAATAATTATGATATAATCCCAATGTATTTATAATAATATTTAATAATGTTGGGAGGAATAAAAAATGTCAGGACATTCAAAATGGCATAATATACAAAATAAAAAAGGAAAAGCAGATGCGAAAAGAGGAAAAATCTTTACAAAGTTAGGTAAAGAAATAATGATAGCAGTCAAAAATGGTGGTCCTGTTCCCGACACAAATCCAAAATTAAGAGATGTAATAGCTAAGGCAAAGGCTGCAAATATGCCTAATGATACAATAACTAGATCAATTAAGAAGGCTTCAGGTGAACTTTCAGGAGTTAACTATGAAAAGATAGTTTATGAAGGTTATGGGCCATCAGGAGTTGCTGTAATAGTAGAAACTTTAACAGATAATAAAAACAGATCAGCAGGAAATGTAAGAAGTGCCTTCACAAAAGGCGGTGGAAACATGGGAGCCACAGGATGTGTAAGCTTCATGTTCCAAGAAAAGGGAGAAATAGTTATTGAAAAAGAAGATAGAGATGAAGATGAAATAATGATGCTTGCACTTGATTCAGGAGCAGAAGATTTTGCTTCAGAAGAAGAAGTTTTTATAGTAACAACTACACCAGAAGATTTCGGTTCAGTTAGAGAAGTTTTAGAAGCAGAAGGAATTGAATTCTTGGAAGCAGCAGTTAAAATGATTCCAGATACATATACTGAAATCACTGAAGATGATGCAAAGAAATTCCAAAAAATGTTAGATTTACTTGAAGATGATGATGATGTTCAAGAAGTGTATCACAATGCTGAATTCCCTGAAGGATGGGATGAATAGAGATAAATATAAAAAATATCCTCTTGTATAGGAGGATATTTTTTTGTATATTTTTATTTACAGATAAGTCGATAAATTGTGAAATTTTGACCTTTTGTGATTAAATGGACAATAAACAATCGTAGTTACATTAATTAGTAAAATTATAAGAATTTTAATAAAAATAACGAAATTGACAGTATAAAATAAGGAATATATAATTATCCTAAATAAGGAGAAGATCTAATAATAATCGTTTCAGTTATATAGATTAAAGGAGATCATTATATGAAATTATTAAAAAAAATTAGTCCAGGTAGAATAATTGTGCTAGGATTTTTTAGCGTAATTGTTATTGGAACAATACTATTAAAACTACCAATATCAATACGTGATGGAGTAGAAGTTTCATGGGTAGATGCTCTATTTACATCAACTAGTGCAGTTTGTGTAACAGGATTAATAGCAATTGATACTGCTGACACATTTACAGTTTTTGGACGAGCAGTAGTAGCTTTGTTAATTCAAATAGGAGGACTCGGAGTTACGTCAGTAGGGGTTGGATTCATTATACTTATGGGTAGAAAAGTAGGGATTAAAGAGAGAGTATTGATAAAGGAATCAATGAATTTAGATACGATGAAGGGGCTTGTAAAACTTGTTAAATCTATTTTATTTCTTACTTTAAGTTTTGAGTTAGTTGGGGTTATATTAAGTTATTTAGTTTTCTCTAAGGATTATAGTCCGTTAGATGCATTAGGAATAAGTATGTTCCATTCTATTGCTGCTTTTAATAATTCTGGTTTTGATATATTAGGTGGTCTTCAGAATCTAATACCATATCAAAATAATGTATTATTAAATTTAACAACATGTGGATTAATTATTTTTGGTGGACTAGGATTTTTAGTTATAAAAGAAATAATAGGAAAGAGAAATTTTAAAAAGTTTAGTCTACATGCAAAAGTAGTAATAACTGTAACAATTGTATTGCTTTTAGTTGGAACAGTATTACTTAAAGCTACTGAAGATATATCATGGCTTGGAGCATTTTTCTTTAGTACTTCTGCTAGAACTGCTGGTTTTAGTACATATCCTCTTGGAAATTTCACAAATGCAGGTTTATTCACTTTAACTGTATTAATGTTTATTGGTGCTTCACCTGGGTCTACAGGAGGAGGTATAAAAACTACAACGATATTCACTTTGTTTAAGAGTATTTACAGTACATCTACAAATAAAAATTGTGTAGCATTTAAGAGAAAAATACCAATGGCTGTTGTTTTAAAAGCTTTTAATATATTTGTATTAGCAATAGCTGTAGTGAGCCTTGGTACATTTGCCTTAAGTATAATAGAGCAAGAGTATTCTTTTATTCAATTGTTGTTTGAAGTAACTAGCGCTTTTGGTACTGTAGGGTTATCTACTGGAATTACGCCAGATCTTGAAGATATAAGTAAAGTAATTGTATCTTTAATTATGTTTATTGGAAGACTTGGACCAATGACAATGGCAAGTATATGGTCATTTAAAGAGACTGCAAACGCATGTTACTCAGAAGAAACAGTTATAATTGGATAGGAGGATAATTATGTTTAATCATAAAAAATACGTAGAATTTGGAATAATAGGAATAGGGAGATTTGGATTTGCATTAGCAAAAACTTTAATTGAGGCAGGGAAGGAAGTTATAGTTTTAGATAGTGATGAAAATAAAATAAAGCAAATAAGAAATTTAACTGATAATGCTTTTGTAGTAAATAATTTAGGAAAAGAAGCACTAGAAGAAACAGGGATTCAGAATTGTGAAACTGTGTTTGTATGTATTGGAGAAAAAATAGATGTTAGTATTTTAACAACATTAAATGTAATAAATATGGGAGTAAAAAGAGTTATTTCTAAAGCTAATACTTATGAACAAGGCTGTGTATTAAGAAAAATAGGTGCAGAGGTTGTTTATCCAGAAAATGATATGGCTATTAGAATTGCAAATAGATTATTAAATGAAGAAGCTTTTGAGTTCATAGAGTTAAATAATGATATTCACATAGAAGAAGTTAGAGTTACTGAAGTAATAGATGATAAATCAATTTTAAAGTCTAATATTCGTAATAACTTTGGATTAAATATAATAGCCTTAGAAAGAGATGAAGAAACAATAATAGAGTTAGATCCTAGCTTTATATTAAAAGAAAATGATTTGATAGTTGTTATAGGTAAGAAGGATTCAATTAGGCGTTTTGAGGAATACTTAAATAATAAATAAAAAAAGAGTGATTTGCCAAAATCACTCCCCAGATTATTCTGTAGTGACTTTTTCACTCCACTTGGAAGATACTAAAGTCTATATACATAATAACAAAAATAAAAAATTGAGCAATATAAAAATATAGGTTCTTTATGTAAAATATACTAAGCTACAATACATTTACCATTATATAAATAAAAATTAATGTTATTAATATAACATAAATTCAGAACATATAGGAAGAATAAGTTTATAAGGTTTTTAATTTTAAATTATTATAATATATGGGGTGTTTTATGAAAAAGCTAAGTGTTTTTATATTGATTTCAATTATGGTAATAATAGCTTTTGATTATAAATCGAAAGCTATTGTTTTATACAAGTATCCAATAAATTTTGGAGTGTTACTATATAAAGAAGATGATGAATACATAAGAAGTGTCAAAAATGAATTGTTGAAAATTGAAAATGCAAATAAGGATACAGTTAAATTTGAGTTTTATGATGCAAAAGATAGTCAAGAATTACAAAACTCTCAAATTGATGAATTAATAAATAAGAATGTAGATGTAATTCTATTAAATTTAGTAGATATTAATAAATCTAAAGTAGCAATCGATAAAATAAAAGCAAGCAATATTCCAGTTTTATTTTTTAATAGGGAACCTAAAACTTTAGAATGGATAAAATCGTATAATAAGGCGCTTTATATAGGGACTGAAGCTTGTGAAGCAGGAAATATTCAGGCATCTATGATATTAGAAGAAATAAAGCAACAAATAATAAGGGATGCAAATCAAAATGGTAGTCTAGATACTATCATATTAAATGGTGAAGCTGAGAATATTGAAGCTCAACTAAGAAGTGAATGTGCTATTAGGGCTTTAAATGAGAATAATATTAGGACTAATATTATTGCTAATGAGTATTGTAATTGGGAAAAAGAATGTGCGATGATGAAAATAGATGAATTGTTTTTAAAATATGGGAATACTATTGACTTAATAATTGCTAATAATGATTCAATGGCAATAGGTGCTATAATGGCATTGCAGAAATATGGATATAATACAGGAGACAAAGAAAAATATATACCAGTTGTTGGGGTAGATGGGACAGATGAAGCAAAAAATGCAATAGAAAAAGGTTTTATGACAGGGACAGTAATCCAAAATAGTGAAGAGATGGCAAAGGTATTATATACAATAGGTAACAATCTAGTAAAAGGAGATCCGAAATTAAAAGGTACTTTATACAACTTTGATATTACAGGAGTTGGAGTTAGAATACCTTATAACGGATATATAATTTAAACTGCATAAGTATATATGTCTTTAATATAAGTGCTATAAGAGGTTGTGAGAAAAAGCTATTTTAAAACAGTATCACAACTTTTTTTCGTATTTAAAATAAAATCAAATTTATTATGTTTTTTAGAATAAAAATTTTTTTATAATTTATACTAATTCTACAGGTAAATTACTATGAAATAATATAAATACACAAATGATTAAGGAGATATGAAGAATAGTATGAAAAGAATAAGTATATTTAGTATTTTAATAATTATAATTATTAGCATATTTAAGTTAGATGTTAGCGCTACTGTTATTAATAAAAATCCAATAAAAGTAGGAGTTCTTCTATATAGAGGAGATACGAATTATCTTTCTCAAGTAAAAAGCGAATTATTAAAAATAGAAAATGAAAATAATGATAAAATAGACTATTTGTTTTATGACGCTAATGCAAGTCAAGAATTACAAAATAGACAAATAGATGAACTTATAAATATGAAAGTAGACTTGATATTGTTAAACATTGTGGATATACAGCAAGCAGATTCTATAATTAGTAAAATAAAAGAAACTAACACTCCTCTTATAGTTTTTAATAGAGAACCACTATCTTTAAATGAGATTAAAGCTTATAACAAGTCTTTATATGTAGGGACTGAATCTTGTGACGCAGGTAGAATTAAAAGTCAAATGATAATAAATGAGATAAGAAGTGGAAATATAAAAGATAAAAATAAAAATGATGCCATAGATTATGTATTGCTAGAAGGGGATGTAGGGAATATAGAAGCCACTTTAAGAAGTGAATGTGTTATAAGAGCTTTAAATGATAATAAAATTAGAACTAATATGATAGCTGAACAAGTATGTAATTGGGAGCAAGAATGTGCTAAAGAAAAGACTAAAGATTTATTTTCAAAGTATGGAGATAATATAGAGGTAATAATTTCAAACAATGATGATATGGCTATAGGAGCAGTTAGGGCACTTCAAGAAAGTGGATATAATATGGGAGATCCAAATAAATTTATATCAGTAGTGGGTGTAGGCGGATCAGCTGAAGCAATAGAAATGATAGATAGTGGATTTATGACAGGAACAGTTTTCCATGACCCTAAAGCAAAAGCAATAGCCCTTTATAAAATAGGATTAAACTTAGCAAATGGTAAAGAACCATTGAAAGATACAGAATATGAATTTGATAGAACAGGAGTAGCGGTTAGAATACCCTTTAATGGCTATATTACAAGAAATCAATCAAACTAATAAAATGTACTTTTAAAAGTAACATTTTTATGGTATAATCGTGAAGGATTTTGGAAGATTGGGGGAGTATAATCATGAAACATATAAAGACAATTAATAAGAGTAATATCAAAAACAGCTTAGTAAAACCAGGTTGTAAAGAATGTGCTAACTCATGTCAATCAGCATGCAAAACTTCATGTACGGTTGCAAACTTAGAGTGTGAAAACTAATTAACAAAAGCGGTAACTGTTAAGTTGCTGCTTACTTTTTAGGTTAAGCAAAGTTTTGGGAGGGGGATAAAATGTCTTTAATACATAAATTTAAGCAAGGTGATAACTGTTTTGTATTAGATGTAAATACAGGAGCAGTCCATATAGTAGATGATTTAGTATATGATTTAGTTCATGATGATGGAATGAAGGATAAAGAAGAAGTAATTAGACTTTTAAGTGATAAATATGAAGAAGAATCCATTGTAGAGGCTTATGATGAGATATTAGAACTTATTAATGATGGGATATTATATTCTGAAGATAAGTATGAAGATATAGCACATGGTTCAATGAATGATAGAGATTATATAAAGGCTGTATGCTTGAATATAATTCATGGATGTAATTTAAGATGTAAATATTGTTTTGCTGATGAAGGCGAATATAATGGACATAAAGGAGTTATGTCTTTAGAGACTGCTAAAAAAGCAATAGATTACGTAGTGAAAAGGAGCGGTCCAAGAAGAAATATTGAAATAGATTTATTTGGTGGAGAACCAACTATGATTATGGATACTGTAAAAGAAATAATACAGTATGCTAGAGAAAATGAAAAAGAGTGGAAGAAAAATATAAGATTTACAATGACAACAAATGCAACTCTTTTAAATGATGATATGATGGATTTTATGGATAAAGAAATGGGGAATATTATACTTTCATTGGATGGAAGAAAATGCGTTAATGACAATGCAAGAATAAAAATTAATGGAAGTGGATCTTATGATGATATAGTTCCAAATATAAAGAAAATGATTAAAAAGAGATCTCCTGGCAAAATGTATTATGTTAGAGGTACATTTACAAAAGCAAATACTGATTTCTTTGAAGATGTAATGGCTATGGTAAATGAAGGTTTTGATCAAGTTTCTATAGAACCAGTAGTATTAGAAAATGGACATCCTCTTGCACTAAGAGAAGAAGATTTGCCAGAAATAATGAAAAGTTATGATAAGTTATATGAAGATATGGCAAAAAGAAAAAGAGAAAAAAAGGGAGAATATAACTTTTATCATTTTAATGTTGATTTAAATGGTGGACCATGTGTTTATAAGAGGATTTCAGGTTGTGGAGCAGGTTTTGAATATGTTGCAATAACTCCTCAAGGTGATGTTTATCCATGTCATCAATTCGTAGGAAAAGAAGAATTTAAACTTGGAAGTATATACGATGATACATATGATAAAGAGATTGGTAAAGAGTTTAAAAAAGCTCATATATACAATAAGCCAAAATGTAAAGATTGTTGGGCGAGATTCTATTGTAGTGGAGGATGTCAAGCGAACAACTTTAGTTTTAATGGTGATATGAAGATACCTTATGAAATAGGTTGTAAAATGCAAAAGAAAAGAATTGAATGTGCAATTGCATTAAAAGCAGAGTAAAATTAAAGCTCTAGAAAAGAAGATCCAAAATAGTAATGTAAGATGTCTAATAAAAAAATAGAGATTTAATTTAAAATGAATTACTAAAAAAGTTATTTTTGAAACTCCGCAAGGAGTTTTTTCTTTAATTTAATATTTTGTAACAAAGCTATAAAAATAGGTATAGTAATTTTATGGAGGTAACTATGGAAATATTACTGAATAATGGGATAAAGCTTATTTATAAAAAAACTATTTCTAAGCTTACATCAATATCAATTTCAATAGATGCAGGAGCTTGCAAAGAAAAAGAAATATTCGGATTAGCACATGCTACCGAGCACATGTTATATAAGGGAACAAAAAATCGAAGCGAAGTAAATATAAATAAGGAGTTAAGTAGAATTTTTGGATTTCAAAATGCAATGACAAATTATCCTTATGTTATTTACTATGGAACTATGTTAAATGAAGACTTCGAGAAAGCTGTAGATATATTTTCGGATATACTTATAAATCCTACATTTAAAGAAGAAGGATTTATTGAAGAAATGAGCGTTATAAGAGAAGAGTTAAGTGAATGGGATGAAGAGCTAGATCAATTTTGTGAAGATAAGTTATATTTAAATAGCTTTCAAGAAAGAAGGATTAAATATCCAATTATAGGTAGAATGAAAGATTTAGATAAAATAACTTTAAATGATATTATAGATTTCTATAATAAAAATTATAAACCGGAAAATACATCTATTGCTGTAGTATCATCTTTAGATATTGAAGAAATAAAATTAATAATCGAAAAGTATTTTATGGAGTGGGAAAGTAATAAAGAAAGCTTTAAAGATGAAGCAATTTATGATATAGATAACTTCAATATTTTCAAGGATATCAGAGAGGGGATTAATGGATGTAAGGTTCAAATGATATTTCCAATAGATGAATTGAACTATGATGAAATGAAAGCCTTAAGAATATTCAATGAATATTTTGGCGATGGTGTAAACTCAGTATTATTTAATAACCTAAGAACTAAGAATGGTCTTATCTATGATATCATAACTAAGATAGCTTATGAAAAGTATATTAAGTTATATAAAATTACTTTCAGCACCTCAAAGAAGAATCTGAAAAAGACTTTAGATATAATTAATGAATGCATAGAGAGTGTGAAAAATTCTAATTTAATTATTAGTGAAGAAGATATTATTGATTATGTAAAATCCATAAAGCTTAAAAAGTTATTTAGAGAAGAACAAAATATTATTTTAGCTAAAGAACTATCAACTTATAGTACTATGTTTGGAAATTTTAAAATATATGATGAGGAACTAGAGGAAATAGATAAAATTAGAAAAGAAGATATAGTAGAAGTAACTAGAAAAGTATTTAACAATAAATCAATTCAAATAATAAGTAACTAATAAAGGAGAAATAATGGAAAGAGCACCGCTATTAGAAGAGTTACTAAAATATAAGAATGAATATAATTTAATATTATCAATGCCTGGAAATAAAAGTGGCAAAGCGTTTTTAAAGGATGATTTAGGAAGAAAATTTAAGGAAACATTAGGAGAGTTAGATATTACAGAAGTAGATAATCTAGATAATCTTCATCAGCCGGAAGGTATAATAAAAGAAGCACAAGAACTTTTAGCGAAGACATATAAGGTTAATAAAGCATACTTTTTAGTTAATGGAAGTTCCTCAGGAAATTTAGCGGCTATTTTTTCAGCTTTTAATGAAGGGGATGAAGTATTAGTTGAAAGGAATTGTCATAAATCAATATATAATGCAATTATTTTAAGAAAATTAAAAGTAGTATATATTGAATCAGTTATCGATAATAATTTAGGCATTTTTTTACCTCCTAGGGACGAAGAAATTTTAAAAGCTTTTAATAATTCGAAAAATCCAAAAGGAATTATACTAACTAATCCAAATTATTTTGGAGTTTACTATGATTTAGAAAATACAATAAAAATGCTTAAGGATAAGGGATTGAGAATAATAATAGATAGTGCTCATGGAGCACACTTAGGAATAAGTAAAAGTTTACCTAAATCTATGGCTAAATTAGGTGATTATGTAGTTTTAAGTGCACATAAGACTTTACCAAGTCTTACTCAAGGGGCGTTTTTGTTAGTTAATAATAATGATGAGAATATTGAGTTTTACATAAAGGCTTTTATGACAACTTCTCCATCATATTTAATAATGGCTTCTTTAGATTACTCAAGATATTACTTAGATAATTATGGGGAAGAGGATTATGATAATTTGATTGAAAGAGCAGAGCTTTGGAGAGAAAAAATAAATTCACTTAATAAAGTTAAAATTATTGATAAAATTGAAATAGATGAAAATTATAAAATAGACAAAAGCAGATATTTAGTAACATTAAGGGATGGATTTAGTGGACACAAACTTTTAGATTACTTAAAGGCGAAAAAGATACAAGCAGAAATGAGCTTTTCTAAAGGTGTAGTGTTGATATTATCAACTTGCAATAGCAATAATGACTTTGAGAAGATTTATTCAGCGTTTAATGAACTGGATATGAATTTAATAAGTTTAATAGAAGGAAATTATATTTACAAAAATATATTACCTACAAAAGTTTTAGAGCCATTTCAAGTTTTAAGTTTGAAATGTAAAAAAATAAGTTTAAAAGAATCTTTAGGAAAGGTATCAAAAAG
Organism: Clostridium lamae; assembly: GCF_033043255.1. Lineage (NCBI taxonomy): Bacteria > Bacillati > Bacillota > Clostridia > Eubacteriales > Clostridiaceae > Clostridium > Clostridium lamae. Next base: position 42,911 of record NZ_JASCQJ010000028.1, read on the forward strand.
TTTTATAGTGCCATATCCACCGGGAGTTCCAGTAGTATGCCCAGGAGAAATAATAACTAACGAAGTTATTGAAATAGTAGAAGAATACTTAAATAATAACTTAACAGTAGTTGGAATAGATAATAAAAAAGTTGAAATAGTAGATAATTGAAGATATAGAATATTATTTTGAAATTTATCAATTTAAATAACTATAAAAAACATAAAAGGATAAAAATAGGTCATAGTAAATATTGACATATTTTATTATATTAAATAAAATGTTTTGATGTAAGAGGAGGGATTTTTATGGAGAAAAATAAAGGAAATATATCAATTCATACTGAGAATATTTTTCCTATAATAAAAAAATGGTTATATTCTGATAAAGACATTTTTATAAGAGAGCTTATAAGTAATGGGTGTGATGCAATAAGCAAATTAAAAAGACTAGGGTCTTTAGGTGAAGTAAAATTAAGTGAAAATGAAAAATATAGAATTTTAGTTTCAGTAAATAAAGAAAATGGAACTTTAAAATTTATAGACAACGGAATCGGTATGACTGATGAAGAAGTAAAGAAGTATATTAATCAAGTTGCCTTTTCTGGAGCAGAAGATTTTATAAATAAGTATAAAGACAAGATAGACGAGGAAAAAGATATTATAGGACACTTTGGGCTAGGATTTTATTCTGCATTTATGGTGTCAACAAAAGTTCAAATTGATACATTATCATATTTAGAAGGATCTGAAGCTGTAACTTGGATATGTGAGGGTGGAACTGAATATGAAATTTCTCCTTCGGAAGATAGAAAAGAAAGAGGAACAACTATAACTTTATTTGTAGCTGATGATAGTAAAGAATTCTTAGAAGCTTATAAAGTTAGGGAAGTTATAGAAAAATATTGTTCATTCTTACCAATAGAAATATATTTAGAAGAAGAGGGGAAAGAAGTTAAAGAAGAGGATATAAAACCTCTAAATGATACAACACCACTTTGGGTGAAATCTCCAAAAGATTGTACAGACGAAGAATATAAAGAATTTTATAAAAAAGTATTTTTAGATTTTAATGATCCATTATTTTGGATTCATTTAAATGTAGATTATCCATTTAATTTAAAAGGGATACTATATTTCCCTAAATTAAAGCATGAATTAGAAGCTACAGAAGGTCAAGTGAAATTATATAATAACCAAGTATTCGTAGCTGATAATATTAAAGAAGTTATACCAGATTTCCTACTTTTACTAAAGGGTACAATTGATTGTCCAGATTTACCTTTAAATGTTTCTAGGAGTTTTCTACAAAAGGATAAAGACGTAATGAAAATTTCTAAGCACATAGTTAAGAAAGTAGCGGATAAACTAGTAGGCCTATATAAAAATGAAAGAGAAAATTTCAATAGTTTCTGGAACGATATACAAATATTCATCAAATATGGATGTTTAAGAGATGAAAGCTTTTATGAAAAGATTAAAGATATAATTATTTTTAAAAGATTAAATGGTGACTATATTACTTTAAAAGAATATCTTGAAGAAAATAAAGAAAAGCATGAAAATAAAGTATTTTATGTATCTGATAAGAAGCAACAATCTCAATACATCAAAATGTTCAAGGAAGCAAATTTAGATGCTTTAGTATTAGATTGTTCTTTAGATAATCATTTTATTAGCTTTTTAGAAGCAAAGGAAACAGGAGTTACATTTGCAAGAATAGACTCAGATATTTCTGAGATATTAAAAAGTGATGAAACTGAAGAACATAAAGATTTGAATGAAAAAATTAAAAGCTTATTTAATGAAGTAATTACTAATAATGTGAGAGAAGTTAAGGTAGAAAGTTTAAAAAATTCTGAAACACCAGCTATGATATTAGTTTCAGAGCAATCAAGAAGAATGTCTGAAATGAGTAGGATGTTCGGGGGTATGGATATGCCAGATATGTTTAAAGAAGAAAGAACCTTAGTAGTTAATAATAACAATCCAATTATTAAAAAAATATCTTCAATAAATATAGAAGGAAGAGAAGAAAAAGTAAATTTAATCTGTAATTATATACTTGATCTTGCTTTATTATCTAATAAAGAATTAAATCAAGAGGAAATGGATAACTTTATAAATAGAAGCAATAAGCTATTAAATATGATTATAGAATTGTAAAAAGACATTATTTAAAGAATAAAAACTCCGAATAAACTTGACCCTGTCAAGTAGACAATAGGAAAAAAGACTCTTTATGCGGCATGAAACTTATATTGAATAGGACTCA
>NZ_JASCQJ010000029.1:0-44204 GCF_033043255.1 Clostridium lamae
TAATAACATTATAATTTTACTAAAACTAATAGATATTATATTAATAATTCCAAATCCACAAAGTAATCCAGTTAATAATCTTCTTTTATTAGTGGAATAAAGTATTTCTTTATGTTGAAAAAACCAATCAATAAACATAATAACTATAAAGATTGAACTTAAAAGAGTAGAAAGTTTAAAATTAAATAATAAACATATAATTCCTAAAATATATCCTATTAGTAGGCCTGTACATCTTGCGCATATAGGAAATTGATAATTATTAATAAAAAAACTTCTGTCATTCTTTTGGTGACAAGTTTTAGAGAATAGTTTCATTAAAAAAAGCCATGTTCTATCTTTATTTACCATCAATAAATCTCTTTCCACAATCATTACATATGCATGTTGTTCTTTCCTTTTCTCCATCAGCAGAGCATAATCCACATAATAGTCCAATAGGACCAAGGCATATAGTGCCTATAATTCCACTAGCTAAATCATAATCTTCTTTTTCTTTTTCAATAATAATTTTTATATTATTGCTTCCACAAAATGGACAAGCAATCTTTTCAAATTCACTCATAAAACACCTCTAATTAAATTATTCCCCTTCATAATATATTGACTGAGTAGCTTTTTTATAAAATTCATTTGGCTTATCAGATAAGATTATTCCTACCTTATTTGAATTAGGATAATATGCTATATCTGTATAATTTACAGTATCAAAATCAATATAGACTAGCATTTCAGTTTCAGAAGAATTAATTATTTTATGAGCGCCTTTTTCTAGCGGAGGACAAACTATAATATCTCCAGGTGAAATTGTTTTATTTCCATTGGGAGTTACTAAAATACCACTTCCACTAATTATATAAAAAACTTCTTCTGTTTGTAGATGGTAATGATATGGGTAATTGGCTTTCTTGGGAGGAATTTCGTAGATAGCTACTTTACACTTACTATCTTTATCTTGCTTTGTAACTTCATACTTGTAATATTCATATGGCGCATGCTCATCTTTATGTTTAGGATTAATTAAATTCTTATTAGTAATTTGAATATCCATAGTCACATATTTCACCTCCATTATAAATATATAATTTTTAAATAATTTACCATTTAGTTATCTAAATTTATTATAATACTAAACTGGATTAATAGGCTAAATAAATATAAATATTTTAGGAAAATTTAAGAAATATGTTTAAAATTTGTAATAGTACTATGATAATATAATATTAAGGAGTAAAAGCTTAAGGAGATAAATATGAGCTATTTATTTAAATTCTATAGTAAACAATATGATAAATTTATGAAAAAGTTTCACTTAGATAAAAATAAATTAATTATAAAAGAGTTAAAAAACATTTATGGACTAGAAATTTTAGATATTGGCGGAGGAACTGGAACATTAGCAAAGGAACTTATTTCTTTAGGTGCTAAAGTAACTATTTTAGATCCTGAAATAAACATGACTAAGATAGCAAAAGAGAAATCTAAAGATATAAAAATCATTAATGGATATTCTGATAACATTAGTTTAAGAGATTCTTCTGTAGATTTAGTTATAATGAGAGATTCCTTTCACCATATATTAAAGAAAGAAGAAACACTGAGAGAATGTAAAAGAGTATTAAAGAAAGAAGGAAGAATTCTTATTTATGAATTCGATAAAAACAGCTTTATAGGAAAGGTTATCTTTATTTTTGAAACTCTTTGTTTTGAACGAATAGAGATGCTTACTATAAATGAAATGAAAAGATTAGCTTATAAATATTTCAAAAATGGGGAGATAATTGAGATATCTAAATACGAATATATATACATAGGTTCAAAATAGGAATTTAAGAGAGGGTAGTAATGGAAAGCATAAATGGTATTGTAAAGCTATGCAAGTTATCTTTAACTAGAAAATTTACTGATTTAAGTGATATAGCAAATTCTTATAATAGAGTAAGTAAAAATTATGAAAATGTATTTTTGAAAGAAATGCATAAATATAATGAAGAGATGCTAAAGGAAATTAGTAAGCAATATATTCATAGTAATTCTGATAAAGAATTAAACATACTAGATTTAGCTTGTGGGACAGGCTTTAATAGTAGATTTTTAAATAATATTTTCCATAAAGCAAAATTCACTTTAGTAGATATATCAAAAGGAATGTTAAATGAAGCGAAAAATAATTGTAAGTTTAATAGTGTGTTTATTGAAAAAGACATGCTATCATTTCTGAAATCATGCGAAGATGATAGTTTTAATATGGTTGTATGTGCTTGGGCAATAAAATATCAAAAACCAAAAGAAATTATAAAAGAAGTAGCAAGAGTATTAAAAAAAGGTGGGTATTTTGCAGTTATAGTAAATTTAAAAAGTACTTTGCCAGAAGTAAGAAAAATTTATCCTTATCTTGTATTAAACAATTATATGAAGGTAGAGAAGATTATGAAGGAGTTACCCAATCCTAAGAGTGAAAAGCAATTTGAAAAATGGTTTCTTGATAATGGCTTTTCTATAGATAAAGTAAAATCTGGAGAACATGTATTTAGGCTTAATAGTTCTGAAGAGGTAACAAAATTTGTGACATCAACAGGTGCCTTAGCTGGCTTTGACTCTATGGTAGATATGGAGAGTAATAAAGTTAAAGATAAAATGATAGATTTATTTAAACATAAGAATATAAACACAATTACTCATAAATATGTCTGGGGGGTTTTTGAAAATGGTAAGTAATACATTTCCTATTATTAAAGCAATATTAAATAAAGATGTACGGAAAAATATATTTCACATTCATAACAGATTTAAAGAAAGTGAAGAATATAAGCCTATAAACGTAATTAGATGTGGACTGAATGTACTAAAAAACGATAGGCTAGTAATCCATAATGGAGATATTATAGTTAATTCTTTTCTTCCACCAGTGAATAGTGTGGCATTTAAAAGTATTGTAGATGCAGTACCAGGCGAAAAAAGTGAATTTTTTCACAATCATACTACAGGAAAAAGACTCGCACCAATTTCAACATATATAGCTGTTACTGGCAGATGTATGTATAATTGCTGGCATTGTAGCGCAAAAAGATTTATTAAAGAAAAGGATGATAAGTCTAAGGAATTAACTACTGAAGAATTAAAACTAATAATAAAATCTCTTCAAGATTTAGGAGTAGGAATAATAGGTCTTACAGGAGGAGAGCCCCTTCTTAGAAAAGACATTGAGGAGCTAATATCTACTATAGATAATAGAAGTACTTCAATTCTATTTACAAATGGTTATTCATTAAGTTTAGAAAAAGCAAAGTCACTAAAAGAAGCAGGACTTTTTGGAGTTGGAATAAGCATAGATAGCTTGTATAAAGAGAATCATGATAAAAAAAGAGGATATAATGGTGCTTATGAAAATTCAATTAATGCAATTAAAAACAGTAAAGAAGCAGGACTATACACAATGGCACAAACTGTATGTACTAAGGAAATGCTTGAGACAAAAGAAATATATAATCTAGCAAAATATTTAAAGGAGCTTGGAGTTAATGAACTTAGAATTTTAGAGCCTATTCCATGTGGTTCTTTATTAGTAAAGAAAGATGAGATATATACAGTAGAAGAAAAGAAAAAGTTAATCAATCTTCATATAGAATTAAATAAAGGTAAAGCTTATCCTAAAACATCAGTATTTCCTTACTTAGAGTCTAAAGATCAATACGGATGTGGTGCAGGAGTGCAACATTCATATATAGATAATGAAGGGAATTTTACCCCTTGTGACTTTGTAGAAGAATCCTTTGGAAATGTATTAAATGAAAATATAAGAGATATATGGAATAAAATGCATGGCAAATTAGATCATGCTAGAAATTATTGCTATGCAAAGAAATGTGATAAATGTATAGAAAATGATTTGCCTAGATATTATAAATTATTAAAAGGACAATAGTTGTATATTGAAATTATAATGGAGAAGATAAATAGATTATGGAATGTATTCTATTTATCTTCTCCAATTTCTATTTAAAGTTTATAATAGTAGTTAATAATAAGAATATACAACTTTGAAACAAAATCGATGTTATTTATAAACATTCATTTTATATGATTAATATAGGGAATTATATATGATTATATAATAAAAAGGAGGCTATATTTAAAAGTGAAGATTTGGGAAAAAATATTTGTATCCTCCATATTGTTGTTTATTTTGCTGTTTAATGGAGCTGGTATAGTAATAATAGAAACTATATATAATAGAGGTCTAAACCTAGTAATTACTACTGGTCTAAATGAATATGAAGGAATTAAGAATTCTATATATTCTAATATGAATGATTTTATTGAAATTTATAATATAGATATACTTGAAGGGTTCCTTAGAGAGTTTGTATATAATAGTGGAAATAGCATAAAAAATATAGAGATATTTAGTGAAAGTAATAAGAAGATTATTAATATTTCTCAGACGGAAATTAAAGAGGAAAGACAAGAAATAGCAGAGGCGAAATTAGATGAAGAAGTATTTATTATTAGAGATATAAATAGCAGAAAATTATTATTCATAAGTTCAAGGATTAGGATAAATAACTTAGAATATAAAATAGTTTTAACTAAAGATATTACATTTATTAGCGAAGAAAGATTATCAAATTATAAATTATTTTTAATATTAACAAGTATAGTTACAGTATTACTAGCTATTGGAATGTATATTATATCAAGGTTTATAACTAATCCAATCAAGAATTTAATAGAAGTTTCAAATAGTATAAAAAGTGGTGAATATAATAAAAGAGCAAAATATTCCGAAGATGATGAATTTGGAATTTTAGCTGATAATTTTAATTCTATGATGCAAGTAATAGAAGAAAAAATTGATGAACTCGAGGAAAATAGTAATGAAAAGCAAAGATTTATAGATAATTTAACTCATGAAATGAAAACTCCAATAACATCTATAGTAGGATATTCAGAATTGCTTCAAAAAAGCAATATTAGTGAAGAAATTAAATTCAAATCACTTCAATATATAAGTTCTCAAGCAAAGAGATTAGAAAAATTAAGCTCAACTCTCGTCAAATTAATCTTGATTAAGAATAATGAGGCTGAAAAAAGTAGATTTTTAATTAAAGAAACTGTATTAAGATCTATAAGTGATTTAAGATATAAAATAGATAGTAAAGAAATAAATATAGATGTAAATATGGATTATAATTACGTATTTTGTGAGAAACAACTTATTGAAGTTTTACTAAGTAATTTATTAGATAATGCAATAAAAGCATCTGAAAATGGAAAGAAAATCAGGGTATATGGTGAAAGTTTGAAAAATGGTGAATATGAATTAAAAATAATAGACGAAGGAATAGGAATATCTAAAGAAAATTTAAAAAAGGTTAAAGAGCCATTTTATATGGTAGATAAATCAAGAGGGGTATCAAAAAATAACATTGGATTAGGATTATCAATATGCAATGAAATATGTATCAGAAATAATATAAAACTTGAAATTTACAGTGAAGAAAACAATGGAACGAAAGTAGTATTAACATTTAAAGGAGATGATTAATTGAAGATAATTAGACTAAGTATATTATTTATATCAATTTTTGTATTACTAGCTATTATTAAATCATTGTTCACTTCTTATAATGAAAATATTATATATTCAGAAAAAGTAATTCCACAATATAGTAATGATAGTTTACCCAATAATTATATAACTAGAGAAGAAGCGGTGAATAGAACATTAGAAGTTTTAAAAAATGGATTTTCAATAACATTAGATAGAGAAAAAGTTTATGAGGACATTCAGATATATAAGAGAGATGAAGATATGATATGGGCTATTGGTCTTATTGAAAAAATTGATGCAAATAAAAATCTAAAATATTATTGTGAGATGAAAGTAGAAACAGGTGAAATTATAAATATAGGGAAAAAGTATTATAGAGAAAATACAATAAATGAAGAGTATGATTTTGAGGAAGAATATGATTTTGATAATATTAACTTGGATAAACTTAAGAATATTATTAAACCATTAACTGAGGAATTAAATATAGATGTTAGAGAAGAAAATATAAAAATAAGCTATAATTATAATGGATTAATCAATTTGGAAATATATCAAGAAGATGCAGCGGGTAAATATAGTTTATTTGTTGTAGATTATGAACATGATAGTATTATTAGTTTTTATAGAAAAATTTAATGAAATGGGGAGAGAACATGAAAATACTAGTAGTTGAAGATGATATTGCTATAAGAGATTTAATAGCAATAAATCTAGAGCTGTCAGGATACGAGGTTATAACAGCCGAAGATGGCGAAGCTGGAAAAGAAAAGTTTAATTCTAATGAGATAGATTTAGTTCTTCTTGATGTTATGCTTCCTAAGATAGATGGGTTTGAATTGATTAACATTATGAAAACAAAAGATGTTCCTGTAATTTTTATTACAGCTAAGGACTCAGTACTAGATAGAGTGAAGGGGTTACGCTTAGGTGCTGATGATTATTTAGTTAAGCCTTTTGAAAGTATAGAACTTTTAGCAAGAATTGAAGCTGTAGCAAGAAGGTATAATAAAAATGAGAATATTATTAAGTTTAATGATATTGAAATAGATATAGATAAAAGATCAATAAAGTTAAATGAGAAGCAAGTAGATACAACCTTAAAAGAATTTGAATTATTACATCTATTCTTAAAAAATTGCAATAGTGCATTATCTAGAGAGCAAATATTAGACAAAGTATGGGGATATGATTATTATGGAGGCACTAGAACTGTTGACATACATGTTCAAAGATTAAGAGAAAAGCTAAATTTGAAAGATAACATAAAAACTGTATATAAAGTAGGATATAGATTTGAAAAGTAAAGTTTATATTTCTTAATACTAAATTAGAAAAATAATAATTTACAACTTTGATATAAGTAGTATATTATAAGTAAATATTCTTAAGTTATATTAAGTATGAAAGGAAGTGCTTAATATGGCTAAAGTAGGAATAAGCAAAAGAATAGAAAGAAGAAGGAAAATGATTAGAAGAATTAGAAGAATGATTTTATTGGTAGGAATAATTTTTATTTTCTCTACAATAATAGTTGGAAAATATATTAAAAAACAAAGTATAAGTGATGATCAATTAAATGTATTGAAAGATGAAACTAAGTCTAGAAATGAAACAATAGATGTAAATAATAATTTAAATAATATTCTACTGGTAAATAAAGATGTTGGATTAGAAAGAGAATATGAACCAGAAGATTTAGAAATTGTATCAGTAAAATCTAATAAAGAAATTTTATTAAGAAAAGAAGCAAATGAAAGTTTAGAAGAAATGTTTAAAGATGCCAAAAGAGATGGACTAAATTTATTAGCTGTTTCAGGATATAGAACCTATGAATATCAAGAGAATGTTTATATTAATGAGGTTTATACTAATGGAAGAGAGTATGCTGATAAGTATGTAGCCAAACCTGGATATAGTGAACATCAAACTGGCCTTTCAGTAGATATATTAGCAGCTGACTATACAAATATGGATGAGAATTTTGAGAATACTAAAGAATGCGAATGGTTACATGAAAATATGTCTAAGTATGGATTTATACTTAGATATCCAAAAAATAAAGAAAGTATCACTGGTTATAATTATGAGCCGTGGCATATAAGATATGTTGGAACTGAACACTCCCTAAAAATTGAAGAAGAAGGACTAACTTTAGAAGAGTATTTAGGGCAATGATAAAATCAATGCGTGTTTAAATACACCTAATATATACTCAATAAAAATATAATATATATAATATTGATTAATAATGAATATAAGCATGATTTTATAAAACTTTTGCTTACATTCATTAATTTTTTTGTGTTAAAATAGTAATGTAAGTAAATATTAAAAAAATGTGGAATTTTTTAAGTACGCACTAGAAAACGTTTACAAAACTGTGCATTAAATTTTCTTTGATTTAAATAGATATAATATTTATTTATATTAAGGAGTATGAAGAATTGGAGGTAACAATATATGGATATAAATAAGGAAAAACTTATGGCAATTGAATCTGCTATGAAACAAATAGAAAAACAATATGGCAAAGGTTCAATTATGAAACTTGGATCAAATACAATAATGGACATAGAAACAATATCAACAGGATCATTAGCATTAGATATAGCTTTAGGGGTTGGTGGTGTGCCACGAGGTAGAATAATAGAAATATATGGACCTGAAAGCTCAGGTAAGACTACCATTGCATTGCATATAATCGCAGAAGCACAAAAAAATGGAGGAACAGCAGCCTTTATAGATGCTGAACATGCATTAGATCCTTCTTATGCAAAGAATTTAGGGGTGAATATTGATGATTTAATAGTGAGCCAACCAGATAATGGAGAGCAAGCACTAGAAATAACAGAGGCACTTGTCAGATCAAATGCTATGGATGTACTAGTAGTTGACTCTGTAGCAGCTTTAGTTCCAAGAGCAGAAATTGAAGGGGATATGGGTGCTTCTCATATTGGCCTACAAGCAAGACTAATGTCTCAAGCTCTAAGAAAACTTACAGCATCAATAAATAAATCTAAGTGTGTTGTAATATTTATTAATCAGTTAAGAGAAAAAATAGGAGTTATGTTTGGGAGTCCTGAAACAACAACTGGAGGAAGGGCTCTTAAATTTTATTCATCAGTAAGATTAGATATTAGAAAAATTGATAATATAAAAGTTGGTGAAAATATAGTAGGCAGTAGAGCAAGAATAAAGGTAACAAAGAATAAAGTTGCTCCACCGTTTAAGTTAGCAGAGTTTGATATTATGTATAATGAAGGTATATCAAGGGAAGGAAATCTATTAGATATAGCAGTTAATGAAGGAATAATAGATAAGAGTGGATCATGGTTTGCATATAATGATATAAGAATAGGACAAGGTAGAGAAAATTCAAAGATTTATCTAAAAGAAAATAAAGAAATAGCTAATGAAGTGGAAAATGCAATAAGAGAAAAATATAATTTGACATTAATTAAAATAGACAAAAAAGAGAAAAAAGATAAAATTAAGAGAACCGATAGTGTTAATAAATCAATAAGTTAAAAGGCAAAAAAATATTGAATAAATAATATATCCTAAATGCGACCAAAATTTTGGGTCGCATTTTAATTTATAAAGATAAATTTGAAAACCAATGAAAGTAAAGATATTAAAGTAAATATCAGGCATATATTAGTATTAAAGGAATATGTTGTTCCTACATAGAAATACATGTGAAATTTTTATCAGTACAATCTAACTAGTCTGACCAGATTAAAAAGGAGAATAATTTATGGATAATTTTAGAATTCTTGAAATTAAGGAAAGTGTGTTTAAAGACAATGATCATCAAGCTAATTTATTGAGAGAGGAACTTAAAGAAAAGAAAGTATTTTTATTAAATTTAATGTCATCGCCAGGATCAGGTAAAACATCAACTCTTACAAGAACTATTAATGTATTAAAAAGCGAAATGAAAATAGGGGTCATGGAGGCAGACATCGATTCAGATGTTGATGCTCATACTATTTCTAAAACAGGAGTAAAAGTTATTCAGTTGCACACAGGGGGGATGTGTCATCTTGATGCTGATATGACTAAACAAGGGTTAGAAGGTTTAGGAATAGATAATATTAATTTTGCCATTTTAGAAAATGTAGGAAACTTGGTATGTCCAGCAGAATTTGATACTGGTTCATCAAAAAATGCTATGATTTTAAGTATTCCTGAAGGAGATGATAAACCACTAAAATATCCTTTGATGTTTTCAATTGCAGATGTTTTATTAATTAATAAAATAGATGTAATTGAGTATTTTGATTTTGATTTAGAAGCTTGTATTAAGCGTGTAAAAGAATTAAATCCAGAAATCGAAATTATTACTATTTCTGCAAAAACAGGAGAAGGAATTGATAAATTTGCAGACTGGATTAGAAAAGAAGCTGAAAAATGGAATGAAAATTAATATAAATAAATTAGGGGGAGAAAAATGATAAAGGAAAAGGTATTGGATCTTGCTAATCATATTAGTAGGAAAAAGCGTGGGTCAAAAGATGAAATAAGGCCTGAAGATCCTGAATATATGATTTTAGAACCTGTTGTTACAGATGAAATGGCAGAAGTAGGACTTTGTATGAAAATACGTACAAAGTATACAGCAAAAGACCTAGCACCACTATGTGGTAAATCTATAAAAGAAACAGAAAAGCTTTTATGGGATTTAGCAGTAGCTGGAGTTTGCTTTGTAAATAATATTAATGGAGTTGATACCTATTGGTATGATACTTGGGTTCCTGGAATTATGGAAATGATGGTTAACAACAAAGAAAACGTTAACAAATATCCTCAGATTGCAGAAGCCTTTGAAGCATATGGCAGAGTAAGAGGTCCTAAAACTACAGGAGCATTTCCGGTAGGAGTAGGATTAATGCGTGTAATACCTATAGAGCAAGCTATTGATGGAGAAACTAGAAAAGCTTCTTATGAGGAAGTTTCAAAATATCTAAATGACAATGATATTTTTACCGTTTCTGATTGTTCATGCCGTGTAGCAAGAAAAGTAATGGGAGAAGGCTGTGGTCATTTAGCAGAGGACATGTGTATTCAAATGGGACATGCTGCAGAATACTATATTCGTACAGGAAGAGGGAGAAAAATTACTCGTGAAGAAGCTTTTGAAATAATTAATAGAGCAGAAGAAAATGGTTTAATGCATCAAATTCCAAATCTTGATGGCTCAGGTAAAACTCATGCTATATGTAATTGCTGTGGGTGCTCTTGTCTTTCATTAAGAAGTGCTGAAATGTTTAAGAATGTTGATATGGTACGTTCAAATTATGTTTCAAGTGTAAATAAAGATAAGTGTGTTGCATGTGGAGAATGTGTTGTAAACTGTCCAGTCAATGCTTTGAAATTAGGTCAAAAACTATGTTCTATAAAACCATTACCAATTAAAAAAATTGAAACTCCTCGAGATACTGAATGGGGACCAGATAAATGGAATCCAAACTATAGAATTAATAGAAAAAATGTTGTTGAAAGTGGAACTAGTCCTTGTAAAACAGAATGCCCTGCACATATTGCAATCCAAGGGTATATAAAACTAGCTTCACAAGGAAGATATAAAGAAGCTCTTGAATTAATAAAACATGAAAATCCATTTCCAGCAGTATGTGGACGTATATGTCCAAGAAAATGTGAATCAGAATGTACAAGAGGAGATATTGATGATCCTATAGCTATAGATGAGATTAAAAAATTTATTGCAGATCAAGATTTAAATAAAGAAAATAGATATATTCCTAAAATTAAACATGATTATAATAAAAAAATAGCTATTATAGGAGCAGGACCTTCAGGTCTTTCTTGTGCATTTTTCTTAGCTATAGAGGGATATAAGGTAACAGTCTTTGAAAAACAAAATGTACTTGGTGGAATGTTAACACTTGGTATTCCATCATTTAGGTTAGAAAAAGATGTAGTAAATGCAGAAATTGAAATTCTAAGAGAATTAGGTGTTAATTTTAGGACTGGAATTGAAGTAGGGAAAGATATAACTTTAAAAGCTTTAAGAGAACAAGGATATGAAGCTTTCTATATAGCTATTGGGGCTCAATCTGGTAGAAATATAGGAATTGAAGGAGAAAATGCTAAAGGAGTAATAGCAGGAGTAGACTTTTTACGAAGTGTGAATTTAGGTGAAGATATAAAACTTAATGGAAATGTAGTTGTTATAGGAGGAGGCAATGTTGCTATAGATGTTGCAAGAACTGCTGAAAGATTAGGATCAGAAAAAGTTAGTATATTCTGTCTTGAAACAAGAGAGGAAATGCCAGCTCTTAATGGGGAAATTAAAGAAACATTAGAAGAAGGAATTTCTATAAATAATTCATGGGGACCAAGACGAATTGTTACGAAAGATGAAAAGGTTATTGGTATAGAATTTAAAAAGTGTACATCAGTATTTGATAAAAATGAAAAATTCAATCCATCCTATGATGAAGAAGATGTAATATTTGTAAAGGCAGATACAGTATTACTTTCAGTAGGTCAGTCTATTGATTGGGGAAATTTAATTATAGATAGTAATATAGAGATTAACCCAAATAACACAATAAAGGCAGATCCTTTTACCTATCAAACAGGAGAACCAGATGTATTTGCTGGCGGTGATGCTTTTACAGGTCCAAGATTTGCTATTGATGCTATTGCAGCAGGAAAAGAAGGAGCAATTTCAATTCATCGTTATGTTCATCCAGGACAAAGTTTAATTATAGGCCGTGATAGAAAAGAATATCACTCATTAGATAAAGAGAATATAGAACTTTTGGGATATGATAATCTTCCAAGACAAAGAGCTAGTCATGGAAATATAAAAGAATCAAAAGAAACATTTAAAGATTTACGAGGAACCTTTACAGAAGAACAAATAAAAAAGGAAACAGAACGTTGTCTTAGCTGTGGTGCTACTGTTGTAGATGAGTTTCTATGTGTAGGTTGTGGGTCATGTGTAACAAGGTGTAAGTTTGATGCTATTTCGCTAGTGAGAAAATATGATGGTGAAGGTGTAGCTTTTGAAAACTTAAAGCCAGTAATTGTTAAGCAGGTACTTAAACGTAAAGGTAAAATAGCTATTAAAAAAGCTTTAAATATATTTAAAGCAAATTAAGATGTAAATGGAGGAGCGTTTATATGCATGAAATTGGAGTATTAATTGAAGTTGTTAAGAGTGTAGAGAAATTTGCAAAAGTCAATAATGTTCAAAAAATAGAGACTTTAGTTTTGCAAATAGGAGAACTCTCTTCAATGATTCCTAAATACATGAAAATTTTATATCCTGCTTCAATTGAAGGAACTATACTAGAAGGTTCAAAGTTAGAAATTGAAATACTACCAGCTAATGCATTATGTAGGGAGTGTAATAAAGTCTTTAATGTAATTTTAAGCAAAGGTATATGTACAAGTTGCAAAAGTAAAAACTGTGAGATATTAAGTGGAAAAGAATGTTATATAAAGGAAATAGTATGTTATTAGAAAGTTAAAAATTATAACTGGGGGGAAAGTTATGTTTAGTTTTAACTATGAAGAAGGAGCTTCCTTCTTTTCAGTATGGGGTATTTGGATTGCTGTATTTCTAATTCTATTTATATTAAATGAATTCTCAAGACGTTCAAAAATTGGTGGATTATTATGTTTTGTTATATTGCCAATTACACTTTCTATTTTATGGTTTACTGTATTAAGTGATACTACTTATACAGATTGGTTTCATTTAGCTAAAGTATATTCAGCAGTAGCACAGGGTGTATTGGATTTTGGTGTATAAGGCATCTACATGGAAGAAATAAAAGAACAGGTAAAGAATGGAGATTAGCAGATAATAAAATAGCTTTATGTTTTCCACCATTAATTCTTGCAATTAATATATTAGAAGCAGTTATACGTGATATACAAGTTGCGCTTCAATATTCTGGTGGAGGGATTTTAGAAGATGGCTCTATGTATGTATTAGGCGGTCCTTGGAATTATATGAATGCAATTGCAGGAATTTTAAATATTATAACTATTACTGGATGGGTAGGTATAAGTATTCGTAAAAAAACTGCTAAAGATAAAAGTAAGGACATGCTTTGGCCAGATATGCTATGGTTTTGGATAATAGCTTATGACTTATGGAATTTTGCTTATACTTATAATGCTTTACCAGGACATTCATGGTATTGTGGCTTTGCATTATTGCTTGCACCCACATTATGTGCATTCACTATAGGAAAAGGTGCATGGCTTCAACATCGTGCTCAAACCTTAGCATTATGGTGTATGTTTGCTCAAACCTTTCCAGCTTTTATTGATAAAGGTAAATTTGCTGTTTCGTCTACCTATAATGAAAGTTATCTATTTGTTGTTAGTTTATTAGCACTTATTTCTAATATTTTAGTTGCAATATACATGATTTATAAAGCTAAAAAAACAAATCGTAATCCTTATAAGGAAGAACTTTATATAGACTTAAATAAGTATAAGGAAATAAAAGTACTAGCAGAATAGTTGAAAATATTACTAAAACCTTAATATAAGCGGAGGAGATAAGAATGATATATACATTAACAACTAATCCGGCAATTGATATGAATTATACAGCAGAAAGTTATGAACCATTTAAAGTTAATAGGACAAGAAATATAGAATATTCCCCTAATGGAAAAGGAATAAATGTATCTCTTGTATTAAAGCATTATGGAGTAGAAAGTAAGGCTTTAGGTTTTTTTGGAGGTTTTACAGGTAAATATATTGTTGAAGAACTTCAAAAAATCAACATATCAGTTAAGGCTTTCTGGATTGATGAAGTAACTAGGATAAATGTTTTTATAGATACTGAAGATAAAAAGGAATTTAAATATGTAAATAGAGGACCCTTTGTCCCAAAAGAAACTCAAAATGATTTATTAAATTATATAGAAAACTCTATGGACTGTAGTTACTTAATTATAAGTGGAAGTTTACCTCAAAGTATAAATGAAGATTACTATGATGAATTATTAAAAATATGCAATAAAAGAAATATAAAAGTAATTTTAGACATAAGTTCAAGAAAATTAAAGTATTTATTAAAATATGAACCTTTATTAATTAAGCCAAATAATGAAGAAGTAAAAGAAATATTTGGACTAGATATAAATAATGAGAAAGATGTTATGAAAGTATTAAAACATTTAAAAGAAGAAGGTGCACAAAATATTCTTTTAACCTTAGGTGAAAAGGGAATGTATTTTTATAATGGAGATAAGGTATATTACTGTACAGCACCTAATGTAAACCTTGTAAGTTCTGCTTGTGCAGGAGATTCTGCCTTAGCAGCATTTTTAAGTGAGTGGTTAAAAGGAGACAATATTGAGTATGCTTTAAAGAAATCTTCAGCAACTGGTGGAAATGTAGCTGAATCAAGAGGGATTGGAACTTTAAGTGAGGTAAATAAATATATAAAAGAAATAGAAGTCAGGGAGGTAATTAATAGATGGACAAGATGTAAATATGGTATTTATGATTGCTGTTAATGATGAACAAAATGATTTGCATTTAAGAGCATTAGCTAACCTTTCAAGGAAGTTAATGCATGAAGAATTTAGAAAAAGTATTTTGAATGCTAAATCTAAGAAAGAAATAATAGATATTTTATAAAGAAAATTAAAAGATATTACCTATTTAATTATTTGGTAAGTATTTAAATTAATTATTAGTAAAGTCATGTATCACTAGCAAAGCTTCTGATACATGACTTTTTTATAATAATGTTCAATATGTTTTTAAATTAATATAATAATCTAATTTTTAGGTACAACTATTTTTTGGCCCTCTTTACGTCTTCTTGCGAATTCAGCAGTTGCTGTAAAGAGAGCATCTGTTGAAGAATTAAGTGCAGTCTCGCAAGAATCTTGTAAAACACCTATTATAAAACCAACACCTACTACTTGCATAGCAATATCATTTGGTATTCCAAATAAACTACAAGCTAAAGGTATTAATAATAAAGACCCACCAGATACTCCTGATGCACCACAAGCAGCTATTGTTGCTAATATACTAAGTATAAATGCTGTAGGTATATCCACTTGAATTCCAAGAGTATGAGCAGCAGCTAGTGTTAATACAGAAATTGTAACAGATGCACCAGACATATTTACAGTTGCTCCTAGTGGAATTGATACAGAATAAGTATCTTTATCTAGTCCTAATCTTTCACAAAGATCCATATTTACAGGAATATTTGCAGCTGAACTACGTGTAAAGAAGGCTGTAATTCCACTTTCTTTTAAACATTTAAAAACAAGTGGATAAGGATTTTGACGGATATTAAAATATACTATAATTGGATTTACAATAAGTGCTACAAATATCATACATCCAACTAAAACAATAAGTAATTTCCCATAGCTTACGAAAGCTTGAACACCATTAGTTGCAATGGCATCAAATACAAGTCCCATGATTCCTAGTGGTGCAAATTCAATTACCCATCCAACCATTTTAGATAAGGCATCTGAAAAATTTTCTATCATTGTTTTAGTTTCTTCCTTAGCATTTTTTAAAGCCATTCCAAGAACTATAGCCCAAGATAATATACCAATATAGTTAGCATTAAACAATGCTTTTACTGGATTATCTACAATATTAAGAAGCAGGTTTTTTAGAACTTCTACAATTCCACCAGGAGGTGTGATACTTTCTACTCCTGCTACTAATGTTAAATTCACCGGAAAAATAAAGCTTGCTAAAACTCCGATAAATCCACCCATAAATGTTCCAAGCAAATAAAGTAGAACAATAGATTTCATATTACTTTTATGTCCACTTTTATGATGAGATATAGCAGACATAACTAAGAAAAATACAAGAATAGGTGCAATAGCTTTTAAAGCACCAACAAATAAATCCCCAAAGATAACAATAGCTTTTCCTTTTTCAGGAACAGTTAAAGCTAGGATAACACCAACAATTAAACCGAGTAGTATTCTTTTAACAATACTTAGTTCATTCCATTTTTTAAATAAATTTTTCAATTTTACAGCCCCCCAATTATATTTTTTGAAATATGAGCTATACTATATAACTTAAATATTAAAATGTAGTTTATAATAAAGTTATTATGTATTTCGAACATTTTATCACAAATTTATTAAAAACAAAAGAAAATTAGCAGAATATTGTCAATAAAATAATAAATTTGTTGAAAAAATCTTAAAATTGTAAGCTTTAAAATATAATATGTTTATAATTACTTTAGAAAATATTACACAAAAAGCTAAAAAAACTATTATATATTTTGACATTATTTCAAACTACTGATACAGTTTAATAAGCATTAGCTTAATGAAAGAGGTTGATATACAAATGAATTTTGAAAATCTTAAAATAAACGAAAAACTTATCAATGGATTAAATACTATGGGAATAAAAGAGCCTACTGAAATTCAAAAAGAAATTATTCCTGTAGCTCTTAATGGAGAAAATATAATTGGACAATCTGAAACAGGTACTGGTAAAACTTTAGCTTACCTTTTACCAACAATAGAAAAGATTGATACAAGTAAAAAAGAAATGCAATGCATAATACTAGCTCCAACTCATGAATTAGCCATTCAAATAAATAACACAATTAATGAATTAAAAAAAGGAGCTGCTTTAGATATTACATCTACATCTTTAATAGGTAGTGCTAATATTAAAAGGCAAATAGATAGTTTAAAAGCAAAACCTCATATTATAGTTGGGTCTGCTGGAAGAATATTAGAATTAATAGGCAAAAAGAAAGTATCAGCACATACTATAAAAACTATTATAATTGATGAAGTAGATAAGCTTTTAGATAAAAATAATCTTCCTGTTGTAAAAGACATAATAAAAGCTACTCAAAAGCAAACTCAAGTTATGATGTTTTCAGCCACATTAAATGGTAAGACTTTAGATATTGCTAAGACTTTAAAAGAAGATATAAATGTTATATCAGTTAAAAATAATAAAGTTAATGAAAATATAAATCATAACTACATAAAAACTGAAAGTAGAAAAAAGATTGAAACATTAAGAAAGCTTATAAATGCAACAAAAGCAGAAAGAATTTTAGTATTCAATAATGATAGTTATACTACAAATACAGCAGTTGAAAATCTAACAGCTAGTAAAATAAAGGTAGCAGCTATTGGTGGTAATAATAAAATGGAAGATAGAAAAAGAGCATTAGAAAACTTTAGAAAAGGTAATATCCAAGTGTTAATTGCATCTGATGTAGCAGCTAGAGGCCTAGATATAAAAGGTGTAACTCATGTTATTAACCTAGATATACCAGAAGATTCTAATGATTATTTACATAGAGCAGGAAGAGTTGGAAGAGCAGGAGAAACAGGAGAAGTATTTTCTTTAGTTGATGATAGAGAAGAAAAAATAATTAAGATCCATGAAAAGAACTTTAAAATTAATATTGAAGAAAAAAATCTTTACAAAGGAAATATAGAATAAAAAATATGGTATAATAGTAAAGTAAGGAAACTTATGGTAAGTTATCCTTCTTTCTTAGGTCGAGTGTTACTAATTGCTTATGGCAATTTATAGACAGAAAGAAGGTGATATCTATGTCAGATTTTATACAGGCTTTGCTTATAATTAGTATAACTATAGTTGCTATAGTTTCTATTGTATTTGGAAAGAAATTCTCAACGAAAGTTGATAAGAGTATAGATGGTGTTACAGCTGAATTATCTGTAACTGAGGATAAAGATACAAAAAGAAAAAAGTAGCCCACACTCGCAAAGTAAAGCTACTTTTTCTTTAAACATATCATAAGCCATAGGTCAAATGTAACACTTGACCTTTTCCTTACTAATATTATAACACAATTTAAAAATAAATATACAATAATTTTAGGCCAAGCTTATAACTTGGTCTTTTTATTTTCTAATAATTTATAAAAACATAGTAATAAATCTTAAACTAAGCTTTAATAAGGTGGATAATATAGTACATTATAATATAATACATTGTTTTTTCTCTCAACTGATATAAGATAGAGTTATATAAATTGAGTAGGAGGTTAGAAGCATGAATTATCACGTTAAAAAGACAGGCAGTAATTTAAATCCTGGAACAGAGAATGAACCCTTTTTAACTATTGGCAAGGCAGCTTATGTTGCAAAACCAGGTGACATAATTACTGTCCACGAGGGAATTTATAGGGAATGGGTAAGCCCTAAAAGTGGTGGAACTTCATCACAAAGAATAACATATCAGGCAGCTGAAGGCGAAAATGTTATTATTACTGGTGCTGAGGTTATTACTGAATGGGAAAGAAGCGGAGACATATGGAAAACGGTTATTGATAATAAGTTTTTTGGTGATTTCAATCCATTTAATGAAGTTTTATTTGGAGATTGGTTATTTAAAAGTGATAGAGTTTTTCACTTAGGAGATGTTTATCTTGATGGACACTCTATGTATGAGGCAACTTCTATTGAGACAGTACGTAATCCTAAAAAGTCTGAAACATCACTAGAACCGGAATTGTCCATATATACTTGGTATGCTGATGTAGACGACTACAATACCACTATCTATGCAAATTTCCAAGGAGAAGACCCGACAAAAGGAAATGTTGAGATAAATGTGCGCCGTTTCTGCTTTTGGCCTGTCAATCCAGGACGTAACTACATAACAGTTCGTGGATTTACAATGAGACAAGCTGCTACTCAGTGGGCACCTCCAACGGCTTTACAAGAAGGATTAATTGGACCTCACTGGAGCAAGGGCTGGATAATTGAAAATAATATTATAAGTGAATCTCGCTGTAGTGGAATAAGCCTTGGAAAAGAAGAAAGTACTGGTCAAAACGAATGGTCTAATATTCACACTAAAATGGGTCATCAAAGAGAACAAGAAGTTATCTTTAGAGCCCTGAACAATGGTTGGAATAAGGACAATATAGGTAGCCATATTGTTCGTAATAATATTATATATAATTGTGGACAAGCGGGTATTGTGGGACATCTTGGATGTGTTTTCAGCCTAATTGAAAATAATCATATCTACAACATAAGATATAAAAGAGAATTTCACGGTGCAGAGGTTGGAGGAATCAAACTCCATGCAGCTATTGATACAATTATTAGAAACAATATGATTCACGATTCCTTTAGGGGAGTTTGGCTAGATTGGCAAGCTCAAGGAAGCCGTATTTCTAATAATATTATGTTTGGAAATGACAGCGAAGATATATTAATTGAAGTGAGCCATGGTCCAACAATGATAGACCATAATATTTTACTTTCTGGTCATGCCTTCAAAACACTTAGTCATAGCTGCGCCCTTGTTCATAATCTCCTTGCAGGAACAATATCCATAGGCAATGAATTGAACAGGCATACACCTTATCACGTTCCACACAGCACCTCTATTGCTGGTATGACTAGATTTACAGGTGGGGACGACCGTTGTTATAACAATATTTTCCTTAGAGAAAATGGTGATACACGCTCAGACGAACCTTATTTTGAAGCATTTTTTGGTAATAATATTTTAAAACCAGAAGAGATAACTCCATTTGCTTGCCCGGTTTTAACATATCCTGTAGGAACGGCTGTTTATAATAATTGCCCAGGCCCAGACGATATGAAGCCGTGGGATAAACTTCGAAGAATGTTGGCATCTGGTGGTCAGCCTCAAAAACAGAATGAAAAGGAAGATGATAATAAGGAGGAAGAAGAAAAGCCAGCGTATGCAAGCCTTTCAAATCCAGATCCACTTGCGGTATATATTGAAAATAATGTTTACTTCAATAGAGCACTTGCCTATAAAAAGGAAAAGGGTTCTAAGTTATACGAAAATTCAGGAGTTGAATATAAGATTGACAGGGAAGAGAAATTGGTCATTATTGAGATAACAAACCCTGAAATGCTTATTGAAAATGCTGCTGATATTATCACCACAAATATACTCGGTTATGGATTCCAGACAGAGCAGCTTTTTGAAAAGCCTGATGGAACACCATATTGTTTTAATACAGACTTCTTTGGGAATTCACGTGGTAAAAGGGCAGTTCCTGGACCATTCCAAGTAACAGGTAAGCAAAAATTTGAGTTTTCATTCAAATAAATTCTTATAATCCGCTATACCTATTATTGCATAGTTCAGTGCCTTTAAAATAGTAAAATAAAAAGTTCAGGAATTTTATAGATGCCTAACAAATATATAACACAAAAGGAGAGTAAAAAATGAAAAAACAAGGCTTTAATCCTTATCTGCCATCATGGGAATATATCCCTGATGGAGAACCATATGTTTTTGATAACAGAGTATATGTATATGGATCTCATGATCGTTTTAATGGATATGCATATTGTTTAAATGATTATGTGTGCTGGTCTGCACCTGTTGATAATCTTGCAGATTGGCGTTATGAAGGTGTTATCTTAAAAGCTACTGATGTTGAAAATAATGAAGACCGTGATAGCTGTCTATATGCTCCAGATGTTGCAGTAGGAACTGACGGTAGATATTATTTATATTATGTTGATAGCAAGCGTTCTATTGTTTCTGTTGCAGTATGTGATACACCAGCTGGTAAATATGAATTTTATGGATATGTTCAATACTCTGATGGGACATACCTTGGAAATAGGAAGGGAGACGAACCTCAATTTGATCCAGGGGTACTTAGAGAGGGAGACAGGACTTATTTATATACTGGCTTTTGCTCAAGAGGTGACAAATCAAGAAGTGGAGCTATGGCAACAGTACTTGGGCCAGATATGCTGACAATTATTGAAGAGCCGGTAATTATTGTACCAAGTGAGCCTTATGGTAAAGGCACTGGATTTGAAGGTTTTGAATTTTTTGAAGCTCCATCAATTAGAAAGCATGGAGATACTTATTACTTTATATATTCTTCTATCTCAATGCACGAGTTATGTTATGCTACCAGTAAATATCCAACTAAGGACTTTAAATATGGAGGAGTCATTATAAGTAATAGCGACCTTCATATAAGCTCTTACAAGCCTGCTGAAAAACCAATGTTTTACGGTGGCAATAATCATGGAAGCATAATTGAAATTAATGGACAATGGTATATTTTCTATCATAGACATACAAATGGAACTAATTACAGCAGACAGGGTTGCATGGAGAAAATTGAAATTTTGCCTGATGGAAGAATTCCACAGGTAGAACTGACTTCTTGTGGTGCCAATGATGGACCATTGGAGGGACGTGGAGAATATCCTACTTATTTAGCTTGTAACCTATTTTGTAAAGAAGAATCACTATATACTGATTTTACTTCAGCATGGATGAATAACCAATTTCCTAAGATAACTCAAGATGGAAAAGATGGTGATGAAGAAATTGGATATATTGCTAATATGAAAGATTCTGCTACAGCTGGTTTTAAGTATTTTGATTGTAAAGGTATCAAGAAAGTTAAGATTAAAACCCGTGGATATGCTTCTGGTGACTTTGAAGTAAAAACATCCTGGAATGGTCCAGCTCTTGGGAAAATATCCATTGTTTTTTCAAATGTATGGAAGGAATATTCAGCTGATATTGTAATACCTGATGGAATTCAAGCATTATATTTCACTTATACAGGTCAAGGCAGCGCAAGTTTTGCATCCTTTACTTTAGAATAGGAATTTAGAAAAAGTATTTCAAATGATAAAATTAAAGAAGAAATAATAGAACCATATATCAAAGAACATATATTTTCTGTTAAGGATGTATATGTTCTTATTTATTGTAAAAAGTTATAGCCTATAGTTATTCTTTACTAACGTAAAATTGGGTTGTGATTTTATTGGAATATATTTAACAAAATGGTATAATAAATACATATTTAGTTAATATAGGGAGATGTATTATGCCTAAAGATGATGAGTATATTTACAGTTATATTGATAAAAAAATGGTTAAAGCAAATGATAAACATAAATTTGATAATGAAAGATACAAAAATAAAAAAACAAGCTCATTAAGTGGTTTTGGAGCAGCTATAGTTGGTATAGTATTAGGGATTTTTGTTTTAAGTGTTATGATTTCTAAAGATATAAGAAAAGAATCCAGTAACATAGAGTCATCTAATGTTTTTAAGTCAATTTTACCTAAAAGTAATAATAAAGTTGAAATTATGAATAACTTTTTATATACAGCTAATAGCATAGTAACAGAAAGTGATGAAATTTTAAATAGTATGATTAATACATATTCAAATAAAGACTTTTCAAAGATAACAAAAACTAATTTGGAAAATGATTTAACAAAATTAAAAGATTATAATTTAAATCAATTTAAAGGAGAGGAATACGCAACATTAAAAAATAAGCTTGATGAGCATATTAACATAACAAAAACTTGTGTTGAGTATTATTCTGTACTTAATAATCAAAATAAGGAAGCTTCTGAATATCTAAACAATCTTATTGGGCAGAAAAAGACTTTAGATGATTTATATATCAAAGATGTTAAAGAAACATTAAGTAATGCAGGATTTCAATATGAAGTTCAAGAAGATGGGATTATTAAATTTTATTAAAATATAAGTAGTTAGGGGAATTAATAGGTGTTATTATCCATTAATTATTATATTTAATGTCATTATGATATAATATATATATAAGCAATTATAAAATTATGCTTTTTTAGTTTAGTACAACTATCTATTATAATAGATAGTTATTAATAGGTATATAAAGGGGAATAGAAAATGAAAGCAAATGAAAAATACTTAATAAGGTTTTTAGAATCATCTGATACTAATTTCGTTATACCAGTCTATCAGAGAAACTATGATTGGAAAAAGGAACAATGTAAACAATTATATGATGATTTAGTTAGTATGATTAGAAATAAATATAAAACACATTTTTTTGGCACTATAGTTTCAATATACAATGATGATGCTAGAAATAGAGAATACTTAATAATTGATGGACAGCAAAGAACTACTACAATATCATTATTATTACTTGCAATTTATAATTTATTAGCTAGTGGAAGATTAAGCTCAAATACTATAATTAAGGAAAAAATATTAAATCAGTATTTAATAAATCAATATTGTAATGAGGAATTGAAGATTAAACTAAAGCCAATTAAAGAAGATAGAAATGCCTTTGAAAAACTTTTTAATAAGGAAGAGTTAATAGAAGAGTCAAATATAACCTTAAATTATCAATATTTCTATGAAAGAATAATTGATGGAGAAATTACTATTGATGAACTTTATTCAGCTATAGAAAGACTAATAATAGTAGAAATTGAACTTAAAAATGGGGAAGATGATCCTCAACTTATATTTGAAAGCCTTAATTCAACTGGTTTAGATTTAACAGATGCAGATAAAGTAAGAAATTTTATTTTAATGAATCAACCATCTAAAAAGCAGGAAGAACTATACAATAACTATTGGAATAAGGTTGAGAAAAATACTAATTATGCTGTAACACAGTTTATAAGAGATTATTTAACTATGAAGGAAAATAAAATTCCTAATATCAATAAGATATATGTTAGTTTTAAGAGATATATTGAAGATAATAAAACTGATATAGAAGATTGTTTAAAGGATATGCTAAAATTTTCAACATATTATAAATCACTTATAACAAGTAATACAGATATAAAAGAAGCTAATATAGTAATTAAAAATATTAATAAATTAGAAGTTACAGTATCTTATCCGTTCTTATTAGAAGTTATTGATGACTATAATAATAATGAAATAAATAAGTCAGAGTTAATTGAAATTCTTAAAACAATAGAATCTTATATTTTTAGAAGAATAATATGTAAAGCACCTACAAATGCTTTAAATAAAGTATTTATGAATTTAGGTAAAGAGATAAAAAGAGTTACAAACTATAAAGAGAATTATTTAGAGATATTCAAATACATATTAGCTAACAAAAAAGCATCTCAAAGATTCCCTAATGAAGAAGAGTTTAAATTGAATTTTATAGAATGTGATGTTTATAGCTGGAAAAGTAAAAATAAAGTTTATCTGCTAGAACAGTTAGAAAACTATGATAACAATGAAAAAGTAGATATAGAAAATCTAATTAATGATAAAAAGTTAAGCATTGAGCATATTATGCCTCAATCATTAAGTCCTTCATGGAAAAGTTCATTAGGAGAAAATTATGTTGATATCCATTCGAAATATATAGGAACAATAGGGAATTTAACTTTAACAGGTTATAATTCTAATTTAGGAAATAAACCATTCCTTGAAAAAAGAGACATGGAAAAGGGATTTAAAGATAGTAGATTAAAGCTAAATAAGTACTTAACAGAAATAAATGAATGGAACGAAGAAACAATAAATGTTAGAGCTAATCAATTATTTAAAATAGCAACTAACATATGGGAATATCCTATAAGTAACTTTAGTTTCCAAGATGGAAATAACAGTATTTTTAGTTTAGAAGATGAAGATGACTTTACAAATACAAAAGTTGATAAATTTGTGTTTAGGGATGAAAACATAAAGGTTAAGAGCTGGACAGAATTGTATGAAAATGTTTGTTCAATATTATATGAAATAAATCCAATGCCATTTATTAGATTAACTAAAAAGGAATTCAGTCAAGAATACTTAAATAAAAGATTTTCAAATGTTCCTAAAGGCTTTAGAAATCCATATAAAATAGCAACTAATGTTTATATAGAAAAGAATTTAAGTACAGAATCTAAGCTCCAAACATTAAGAATTATTTTTGATGAATATGGAATAGATTATAATGAATTGTTATTCTATATAAAATAGTCGATGATAATGAAACTGAATAGAATAGTATTATAGAAAGGTGCATAAACAGCACCTTTTTTTGCGACATTAATTGTTTGTTTAGGCATAATAATTCTCCTAATATTATAGATTTTGTCACATTCACCATTTTATGATAATAATGTAAATCAAACTGTAACAAAGTTACAAAGCATGTATTATCAGTTGTAATAAAATGGTATAATATATAGGAATAAACAAATTGTTTTGAGGAGATAAGTTAATGGAGTATTTAATTATAATTATAGTAGTATTAGTATTTTTAAATGCTAATAGTAGCAAAATTAAGGGAAACAAAGGCGAGAAGTACGTGGATTCAATTTTAAGAGAAATTCCTGGTTCAATGGTGCTGAGAGATATAGTACTAAAGAGTGTCTTTGGCACAAGTCAAATTGATAATATCTTAATAAGTCCAAAAGGAATATTTGTAATAGAAACTAAAAACTATAGTGGTTGGATCTTTGGAAATGAAAGATCTAAATATTGGACTCAAACAATATATAATAAGAAAAGTAAGTTTTTTAATCCTATAAGACAAAATTATGGTCACATTAAAGCTATAGAATCATATTTGCCATATAAAAAAGATATTTGTCATTCTTTAATAGTATTCAGTAATAGATGTGAATTAAAAAGACTAGAAGTTAAAACACCAATAATTAAGATGAGAGATTTAAAAAGTTATTTAATATACTGTAAAAGTGATGTTTTTCTGACAAAAGAAGATATTAATTATTATAGTATGATATTAGAGAAGAATAATATTACTGATAAAAACATAAGAAAAAATCATGTGCAGAATATTAGAAATAATAAACTTTAATATGTTTTACATATTTATAAAAATAGAAGGATGTTATAGTTTAAGAGTAAAGTCTATTATAAAGATAGGTTTTTTATATATAATAAATTAATATAGACATAATTTTAAGCTGAATAGGAAGGACTAAGTAAATGAAATTATACAATAAATTAGTAAGAGATAGAATACCAGATATAATAAAAGAAAGTGGTAAAGAATGTGAAATAGAAATAGTAAAAGGAGTAGATAAACAAGGGCTTCTAGAAAAGAAATTATTAGAAGAAGTGAATGAATATATGGAAGATAAAAACCTAGAAGAACTAGCAGATGTTATGGAAGTTTTATTTGGATTAGCTAATGAACTTGGATATAGTGAAGAAGAGTTACTAAATAAAAGAAATGAAAAGCTACAAAAACGTGGTGGATTTAAAGAAGGAATAGTTTTAGTGAACGTAAAGTAAATTCAAATGGAGAGGGAATTTATGTACACAAGAGATATACAAAATGATTTAATTGATGAAAAGATTATAATAGAAAAAGATATTATCATTAATAATGGAGTAATTTCATATAATTTACCTAATTCTACTTATGTAGATACAAAAATATTTGCAAGGTTATTAGAAGATAGTAGAGTAGTTGCAAGCTATAAAATGTATTGGCTATTAGGAATTCTAGAAGAAGTAAATTTAGGTAATCTTGAGATAACATTTAAAAAATTAGTTGCACGAATGATAACAGGGGCATGGTATCCTACTCTACAATATAAACTATACTTTGGACAATTTGATAATTTAATAAAATCCATAGACTACATAGCAAGCGTCTATAAAAAATCAGCTAATATTAACGGTTCTGAATTACTAAATTTTATTTGTGAAAGTGATGATAAAATTCTAAATAAGCAAATGAAAGAATTAACCTATAATGTACCTTATATGCTCTTAACACCTTTTTTTGATAACAAAATAAAAGGAACTTCTGGGTCAAAAAGAGTTAAAAAAATAATAGATTTATCCTTAAGTGAACCTGGAGTATTATATAAGATCATAAAAGGAAATGATGATAAAATAATTGTAGATGAAGATTGGGCAATCTATATGAAAGGCAATTACAAAGTAATAAAATCTTGGATATATTATAGGTTAAGTTGTTTTTTACAAAAAAGAAATCCAAATGTACCGGCAATTATATTTAAGTTAGATCCACCAATAGAGCGAAACTTAACTAGAGCTTCAAAAATATGGACAAACATTATTGAGGATAGAAAAATTAACGAAATTTATACAGGAAGAGAGTTTTCAAAGCAAAATTACGCTGAACTAGGTGTTTTGAGTATAGATCATTTTATTCCTTGGAGCTTTGTAATGCATGATGAAATGTGGAACTTAGTACCTACTTTTAAAAATATAAATAGTAGAAAAAATGATAAACTTTTAAGATATGAAAATTATATAGATGATTTTTGTGATATACAGTATGAAGCTTTTTCTTTTTTGTGTGATAATAATAGAAAAAAAGATTTAGAACCGTATGTAGATATTTTAAGATTGGAAAATCCATTAGATTTTTATAAGTATAAAGGAAAAGAGGGGTTTTCAGAAAAATTAAAGTTAAGTATAGCACCAATATATCAAATAGCTGTGAATCAAGGATTTAGTGTTATTGATAAACTATAGAAGCTAAATATACTTTATAATATATTCCTTTATAGATAAATTTGAGATATTAAATCAAATCATATCTATAAAGGAATGTTATTTTATTTTTAGGTTAATTATATAATGTAAAATAATGTTCTAATAATATATCTACTCTTTTCTCGTCAGAATTAAACCTTTTATTAAAATAAAGTTTTTCAATAGCTATATCTATTTTTTTATGAATTTCAATTAAATCTTTTGGACTATATAGAGGGTTATAAAGTTCAGCAAGAGAAAGTTTTGGATAATTAGAACGTATTTTCAGCATTTCATCAACTAATGTAATAATTTTAACTTTCTCATTTTCTGAAGGAAATATAAATGGAAAAGTATTATAGCATAAAGTAATAGAATATCTATAGTCATTTTTTAAACGCCCACAGTAATTTCGAACCCATGCCATATGCATAGAAGACATAAGTACTCCTAAGATATACTTATCGTCAGTATATACAGCTATACAAGAGTCACTAACAATTTCTTCTTTAGAACATATTTTCATAGGAATATACTTTCTCTTTTCTGAACTAACTCTTGGTATAATAATGTAATTAGATGTCGGTTGTTTAGTAGTTTCAAATAAATAAGGAACTTCAAGAGCTCTTTTAATATTTGCTTTTTCTGATTTCCTATATAAATCTCGTCTATAATCAATAACTAATGAAATTCGTTCTTTAATAAATCTATATTTTATAAATTCTTCAATAGAATAATCTTTTAGCCATAAGCACCATCTTTGAGTATTATTTAGAATATCATATGCACCTAAATAAGGTTTTATAAACTCTTCAATGCCAGGAAATTTATTACATAGTGATATTTTTTCATCATTTGAAAGTAATAAGTGCCCTTTATCATTTGGCATACTTCCTTTAATTGCTTTAGGAGTAAGAGAAGATAATGGAGTTCTTCTTGAATTAACAATTATATTAGGTTTATCTAAGAGGTATGGATTAATATTTTTTGTAAAAAATATATGAGGAGATGCGTTAGGAGTATCGTATTCATAAATGACTTTATTATTATTATTCATAAACGAAAATCCGATTATCACAACAAAAACTGAAGCATCATTACTTAATCCATTTTTCCATGCAAAGGTTCTGTGAGCAAAATTTATAATTAAACCATCATTTATTAATGGCTTCCATAAATATTCAACTTGTTCTCCTTGCGTAATAGAATTAGTAGATATAAAAGCAGCTTTAATTGAAGTATATTTGATAAGTTCAGCTGTTTTACAAAACCATGAACATACATAATCTAATTTTCCATAATTTCTAAAACTTGTACCTTTGAACACAATATCCATGTCTTTTTTTTGCTCATTACTTCTATTATTAGCTGGTATATAAGGGGGATTACCTACAATATAAGTAATGTAATTAATATCTACATAGTCACTCCAATTAATTCTTAAAGCATTAATATTATATATATTGGGAGACTTTTTTAGTGGTAATCTCACACAATTTTCATTAAACTCAAGTGACATAGTAGTATTTAATTGATGATCAACTAACCATAGTGCAACTTGAGCTATTCTCGATGCTAATCCATCAATTTCAAATCCGAACATAGAATCAACATCTAATATATATGATATTACTTTTAAGTTAAGTTGAAGGTATGGTTCATTACAATATTTCCCGTTAATTAATGCTATAGATTTAAGAATATCAGTTTGTAGTAGTCTTAATTGTCTATATGAAAGTATTAAAAAATTTCCACAACCGCAAGCAGGATCAAGTATTTTAATGTTTTGTATTTCTTTAAGTAAAATTTCAAGTTTTTGCTTGTTATATTTGTATGAGTTATATTTGATTCTTAAATCTGTTAAAAATAAGGGATCTAGTAATTTTAGAATATCTTTCTCAGAAGTGTAGTGGATTCCTAATTTATCACGAGTTTCACTATCCATTGCATTCTGGAATATAGTTCCGAAAATCACTGGAGATATTTCACTCCAGTTAAACTTACAACATTCAATTAAAATATCTCGTGCATTTTTATCAAAAAATATTATATTGAATTTATCTTTAAATAAACCACCATTAATATATGGGAAATAACTTAAATCTTCACTAAGGTTATTAGGTCTAAACTCGAAATCTATGTTTAAAATATCAAATATAATAAATAAGTGAGCTCCAAGATCACTTCCATCAATTTTTGTATTTTGAAGTATATAATACTGAAAATGATTTTTTTGCCAAATACCTGTATGGTCTGCAAACAGGCAAAATAATATTCTTATAAGCAATATACTTAGGGAGCTAGTATCTGAATTATATTCTTTAAGATATCGATAAAGCTTCCCTAGTAATTTTCCAGCATTTATATTTATATCTTCTTCTTCTTTAAATTCTATTTTTTTATATCCAGTTATAAAAGAGAAAATATGAATGTTTTTATATAGATCTGTAAGAGCAAATTGAAAATAAGTTGAATCTCTTTCAAGATTATATACCCTAAATGTAGTAAAATCAGAAACAATAACATATTTAGGTAAATCTTCATCATTTAAACCAGAAAAATAAGATAATGCTTGTGAATAAGCTTTATCTAAACTTTTTCCTTTTGATTTATGTTCTACTACTAATGTACCTTTCCAGAATAAATCTATATATCCTAATTTATTGTTATTTCTAATAGGATATTCAAAAGAAGCAATTCTTTTTCTTGATATTCCGAAGACTGTAAAAAAGTCATCCCAAAAGCTTTTAGCATCCGAAATTTCACTACAAGCATCTGCCCATTTGTTAGAAAAATCTATTGATCTCTGCTTTATTTCATTAAAAGACAAATACATATTAACTCCTAATAAATTGATTGGTTTATATATACTAATAAAGAATTAATTCTATTCTTAAGAATTTAATTATTACTCAAAAATATGATTATCTAATGAAGTAATAGGATATAGAAATGGAAATAATAAAGTGAAATATGCTTTTTCACTTTATATATTTTGGTATAATATATTTATAAATTTTAATATGGGGACGGTATATATATGAGTATATTTATAGGAAAGTTTAGTTCAAGCTTTGAAAATGGACAATTTGATCAAATTAAAGAAAAGTGCTGTATTGGTGGAGCTGAAGGAAGTAGATGGTATAATGGACTGTCTATAGGTGATTATGTTTTCCCAATTAGATATAAAGTAATATCTTGTTTATGGAAGATGACTGGATATGGTGAGAAAATCATTAATGGAGAGAATGAGAATGTAGCATTATTTGATGAAGTGAAACAGTTTAATCCACCATTAAATTTAGATACATTTATTAAATATAAACATTTTAATTTGGATATTAATTTATTAAATAAAATTAAGAAACAAACACAGGGTTATGGATTTCATAAGGTAGATTATGTTAAACCATTAGAAGAAATAGAAAAAGTTAGTTTTAAAGACAGCGAGCGTAGAATTTTCATAGTAACAGAAAATAAAAGTTTAAAACTAAAAGATAGCGATATAGTAGTAAAAATAGATAATTCAGAATTAAAAAATATTATTGGATTCTATATATTCAATGATAATAAATTATTAGAATATAAGCCTTTAATGGATTTATATGAGGTAAGAAACGAAACTAAATATTCACTTAAGGAATTATTAGAGTTTTCATCTACAGTGAATGATAATGCTAAAAAAAAGAGAAACTTCTTAAATACACTAATTAATGAATTAGATACTAAGGGATATTCAGAAGTTATTGATCCTGTTAACTTATATGACAATATTATTGTAGGAAGAAAAGTTTCACCTAGTACTAAAACAGAAGATATTGATGATAAAGATGATAGTATAAGTAATGATAAAGATAACAATTCATCAGACTCTTGGTGTGATATTGATATTAATGATAGTACTTTCTTAGGCAGAAAGAGAACGGACTATAGTAGTTTTTATATGGGAACGACTATTCCATTAAGATATCATGAGGTCTTTTTAAGTAATTTATCGGAAGAATTACATAAAGGGAAGAGTATTAAAGTAAAGTTGATAATAAATGATAAAATATATAGAGGACAAGTAGTATGGCCTGCATCTAAAGGGAGGTCTGGAGTTACAATACAATTAAAATACTCTGAGAAAGCGTTGTTAGAACTTTTAAGAACTAAATTAGAGGTAAGTTATAGATATATAATGAACTATTTAAAGGAAGAAAATAAAAAACCTAAAGATATTCCAGATGAATATAAAGAATATATAGATTTTTACAAGGGGGATGAGTTAAATACTTTTATTCTAAAATTGGTTAATAGAGAAATGATAGATGGAATAGAAGATGAAGAATTACAAATAGTAGATGAAAATGAAAATTATGATAAAGATAATGAAGTAATAAATAATTTTATTGTTTCGGAATTAGTTAAAGATATATATAACTATATTAAAAGTAATGGATTTATATATGATTTAGAATTAATTAATAATATTTATGTTTCTTTGAAAACAAAGCCTTTTATAATTTTATCAGGTATATCGGGTACGGGAAAAAGCAAACTTGTTGAATTATTTGCAAATGCTTTAGGTGCTACTATATCGAATGGAAGATTCAACTTAATTCCTGTTAAGCCAGATTGGTCAGATTCAACAGATATATTAGGCTATAGAGATATTGAAGGAAAGTTTAATCCAGGAATTATTTCTAAGATTGCTTATAAAGCCATGCTGAATCCAGAGGTACCATACTTTATTTGTTTAGATGAAATGAATTTAGCTAGAGTTGAATATTATTTTAGTGATATTTTATCATTAATTGAAACAAGAAGATTTAATGATGATAATGAGATTATTACTAATAATCTATTAAGCAAAGAACAAATTGGTAGAGATGCTGCTGCTATTAGTAAATATGGTGATGTTTATATCCCTCAAAATTTATATATTATCGGTACAGTTAATATGGATGAAACTACTTTTCCATTTAGCAAAAAGGTTTTAGATAGGGCAAATACAATTGAGTTTAATGAAGTGAATTTAGATTATTCCTTTGATGATGAAGAATCAATAGAAAAACCTATTTCGAAGGTTTATCATAATGACCTATTAAAGTCGGAGTTTATTAAGATATCACAATGTAAACTATATAAGGATATTGCAGCTAAAGTTATAAATGACTTAATTGATATTAATAATGTTTTAGAGAGTCACAATCAGCACTTTGGTTATAGAGTTAGAGATGAAATAGTATTTTATATGATTTATTCATTAAGAGATAATTTAATGACATATGAGGAAGCTTTTGATTATTGTGTTACACAAAAAATTCTTCCAAAGATTAGCGGAAGTAGTGATGAAACATTAGATGTATTAAAAGAACTATTCTCATTATTTAATAATTATAATTTTAGAAATAATGATTATTTAGATAATAATGTTATTAAAGCTATGGAGAATTCAGTTGAAAATAGTAGCTATAAATTAACTAATAAGAAGCTTATCTATATGATAAGGAGGTTCATAAGAGATGGATTCACAAGCTTCTGGCAATAGAGAAATCATTTTTATTGAAAGTGATAATGTATGCTTTATCATAAAAAGTAGTAGTGATGTAATTAATTATAATAATGAGGCAGAAGTTAAAATTGATAGCTATGGAAATATTATTAATACTGAATTTAATAAAAATGTACATTTAAAAGAATATAGTAATTATGAAGTTATTGTTGAAAGTAAAAATGGAGCTGATGTAGAATTCTACCATGAAAATATAAATATTCGAAATAAGGTAACTCAAACTAGAAGAGGAAGTAAAAACTTAAGTGGTATCATTAATTTTAAAGGGGATATTGGATTTAGTGATATTATTATTAAAGTTAATGGAAGAAAAGAATTTAAATGTACTTTAGAAGTTTATCCAAGCAAAATATGCTATAAAGAAGATTATCAAGAAATTTTAAGAGATGTAAGTGAAGAAATTTATAACTTATCTTATGGATTTTTAGCTAGAACTTACCTTGGAGCAGAAATAAATAATAAAGTTAGTTCTAGCAATACAGAATTCTATAGCATTCTTAATTATGTTTTTGATAAGTTAATTAAAGCTATAGATATTATAATAATGAATCCTCATCATCAGTTATATAAAGAAAATAGAGTTTGTAATTATCAATCATTAAAGAATGTATCTAATGATACTGTTAAGTGGCTAGAAAAGAGGCCTCAATCAATTAGAAAAGTAAATGGTAGATATATACCTACAGAAGCACTTCAAACTAAAAAAATAATTACCACTAATACAAAGGAAAATAGATTTATAAAATTTATTCTTATTAAAATTATTAACAAGATTGATAATTTTATTAAATGCTACAAGAATATTAATACAAGCTTGGATAGTGTAGTTATAGAAAGATTAAATCTATTTAAAAGAAAAATAAGTACAAAAATTAATACATCCTTATTAAGAGATATAAAAGAAGAATTTAATGAAGCATCTATGTCTTTGGTTTTAACGATAGCTAGTGGGTATAGAGACATATTTAAATATTATTTGATGCTTCAAAAAGGATTAACAATAAATTCAAATATATTTTCATTATCAATGAAGGACTTATCTTTATTATATGAGTATTGGTGCTTTATAAAGATTAATTCATTATTAAAGAAAAAGTATAATCTTATATCAACTGATTTAATAAATATAAATAGAGATGGAATATATGTATCACTAAAGAAAGGAATAACATCAAATTTACTTTATGAAAATCCTAATACAGGTGAAAAATTTAAAGTTTCATATAATTCAATAATGACTTCTAAAACTGTAGCCCAAAAGCCAGATAATGTTCTATCTATTAATAAAGATAACTGTGAAAAATCTTATGAGTTTATATTTGATGCTAAATATAAAATTGACACGACAGATGAATATATAGGTAAATATGGTGAAGTAGGTCCAAAGGAAGAGGACATTAATACAATGCATAGATATAGGGATTCTATTTTATATAGAAATAAAATAGATTATAAAAATGAAAATTGTATATTTGGAGCTTTTGTATTATTTCCATATAAAAATGAAGAGGAATTTAGAGAACATAAATTTTATAAAAGTATAGAGGAAGTAAATATAGGAGCAATACCATTTTTACCTTCTACAACAACTCTCATGACTGAGTTTTTAGATGAATTAATAAATGAATCCTCATATTCTACATTTGAAAGATCAATCAAAACAATAGGAGAAGAAAATTATATAAATGAAGATCAATATGCTAAGAGAAACGTATTAGTTGGATCATTAAAAAATAAAGAACAACTTGATATAAATTTAAAATATAATTTTTATCATACAAAGAAAAAGAATATTAATATAATTGATAATAAAATAGAATATATAGCAATAGCACAATCAATAAATCATTTTGGAACTAAAGAAGCAGGAATAAAGTATTATGGAAAAGTTAAAGAAATAAAAGAGCTAAAAAGAAATGACATTACAGAAATACCTGACAATTCAGAAGAACTTTACTATAAATTTATTGTTGATGAGTGGTTAAGATTAAATAATAAAATTAAAGTAAAAGGTAATAATGTAATGAAAATAATATATACTACTGAATACCTTTTAAGATCTGCTGATACAGTATCAGAGTTATTTATTAAAGATAAAGAAGAACTTAGAATATGGAGGGAACTAAAAAGAATATTTAAAGAAATAGAAGTAGAAAATTATCATAAAGAAAATAAACAAGTAATTAAGTTCTTAAAGTTAGAAAATAAACAGTTAATAATAGAAGAGAATATAATAAAAATAATAGATGGTAAGTCTATTGAAACAATAGACAAAAATGATTTTAATAAGAATCCTAAAAGACACATAAAAGCTATATTAAACTAAAAAAGTTTTAAATTTTACTAGATTTAATTTATAGTGGTCTAATAATTTTAAATATTGTGTTTAAATACAATAAAACACTAAAGTAAGTTGAAGAAGCTTTGCTAAGACCTATTCCATCAAGCATTGAAAATCAATTAGATGATTATATAGAAAATAGTATTTTACAATTATTAGAATAAAATAAAAACACTCCTATTATTGATACGAAATATTTGGATTTAATAATTGTAATTAGATATACAGGAAGAAGATTCGAAGACATTTGTCACTTAATTGCTGAACATAAAAATAAAATCAATGAATGTGTACAAGATGATTTGGATGGAGATCCTATGATCTATTTAGACCACCGTATTGCTTAAATCCCAAAGGATTTAAGAATACCAATATAACATTTAAGAGACTCAAAAGGTGATAATATAGTTGAAAGAGCAATTTTAAGACAGATGCAAAGAGCTAAAGACTTACCGTCTACACCAGATGGATATAAATATTTATTTAGATAAGTAAACACACACTTTAATAAAGAACTTTTAGATACTAATAGCAAAGTAATTATTGATAGTATTCATATACTAAGTTCAATAATGATATTATACTTCCTAGGGTTTGTAAGAAGATACCTTTATTAAATATGGATGGTAGTATACATAAAATTTCAGCCCACCAATTTAGGCATACAGTAGCAACAGAAATGATTGATGCAGGTGCAGATATTTATGCTGTTAAAGAATTTTCAGGCCATTCTTCTGTTGTGATGACAGAAAAATATATTAATATTTATCAACAAAGATTGAAGAAAGAATTTAAAGAAAAACTAAGTAAATCTGATGCTACTGATATAAAGAATAGCTTATTAGAAGAAAATTTATATGATAATAAGTGGGTTAAGAATAAAATTATAGGAGTATTTGAACTTGTGATGGTTGTTGTGAACATCCATGTAAAAGGCCTTCTTGTCCTCATATGTCTTTGTAAGACTTGTGTTAAGAAAAAGATATATCCGAGGTACTTACAGGATGTTAAAGACACTATAGACAGCGAAAACAATGATAATGCTTTACGAATGAGACCAAATGAAAAAGCAGAAGAATTTGATATAATAGTTAGAGTTTATACAGTTGCTTTGGAGATAATTAATGAAGGCGAAATCTTTGAAGCCTCAAAGAACTTTTATGTAAGTGGGTAAAATAATGCGTAACAAAAATCCTAATACATGAGAAATTATTAGACTAAAAAAGCAAGAAAGTGATATAATAAACAAGCAGTTTTATCTGTATCAAAAGAATTAGAGTTATTAGATGACGCATTAAATAATCTTATCTTAAAAGCTGAAATATACCGTAGAGCAGGTGTTAGTAAAACCTTTTTATATACTTATAAGGCTGAACTGTTAGAACCAATAAATAAAGCTATAAATAAACAGAATAAAAAAATGAAAGTAATACCAAAAAATTAAACTTTTAAAGAAACGTCTAAAGATAGAGTGATAAAGTATCTTAAACTAAGAATACAATCTTTAGAAGATGAAAATAAAAAGATTAACAATGATAATACTATTTTATTGGGGAAATTAGTATGTAAATAATATTATTAATACTAGTAATGGAGAGTTAAACATGGAATTAGAATATTTTTTTTCAAAATTTAATACGGAGGATATAATGTCATCTATAATTGATATGCAAATGTATCCTAAAATGAAATATAAGGATAGAATAATACCTATGGCAGAAGCTTTATGCTCAAATTTACTTCGTTATAATAAAAATAATTGCAATAGAACTTTTTCAAGTAATACTTTATATAAGATTGGTGAGAAATTACTTACAACCCCTATTGATGAAAATTTAAAAGAAACTTTAAAATTGAAAGATGCATCAGACAATGTTAAACAAAAACATTTAAAAACTTTAAATATGAAATTGAAACATATATATTCTAGAGGAGATGCATATACATATCAATTAATTACTTTTTCTAATATGCTTTATTCATCATTTGATAATGAATTTAAAGACAAGCTTGGTTTTACTTATACATGTGTAGAAAAATTATTTATCTATATATATATAAAATATTGTAATAATGCACTTCGTGAATTAAAAAATAAACTCAATCCATTTTACTTTATTAAAAGAAAATTTAATGTATCTAATAACTATATATACAGAGTATCTAAAAATGAGCTCTATAATAATTTTAACAAAGAAGAAATTGATAATATAATAAATATTTTAGGTATTAAAATTGGAGATAATTCTGTAAAAGAATATAAAATAAATACATTTAATCCTTTATATGAAAAACCTATAGTTGATTTCGGCTCTTTTATTTACTTACCAATACTAAAAAGTAACATAATGAATCTTCCTAAATTATTTCACTATACTTTTATTGCAAAAAAGATATTTGATAAGCCTACAATAGAAGCTTATAAAAAACATAGAGGAGATATTGTTGAATCATTAACTATGAAATATTTAAAAAAGTTTTTTGATGATGATTCTATTTATCATTCTTTAAAGTATCCTGTTAAAAAGAAAACTTATGAATCAGATGTAACAGTTCAAGATAGAAATATTTCTATATTTTGCGAATGCAAAAGTAAAATACTAACTCTACCTACACTAAGAGGAGATTTTGATTCATTAAAAAAAGATATAAATCAAGCTATAAATATAGCCTATAAACAAGCAATTAGGTCAATCAAATGGTTGCAAAAAGGAAACATATTTATAAAAGAATTAATTAATGAAGATATAGAAGTAGAATTAGCTCAAACTAAATATTACTTTATTTTTTGTATAACAGCAGAAAA
Source organism: Clostridium lamae (assembly GCF_033043255.1). Classification (NCBI taxonomy): domain Bacteria; kingdom Bacillati; phylum Bacillota; class Clostridia; order Eubacteriales; family Clostridiaceae; genus Clostridium; species Clostridium lamae. The sequence continues at coordinate 38,532 of NZ_JASCQJ010000029.1, forward strand.
TTTTGGATTTGTACCATTTGATATATATGATTATATTACGATTAATAAAGATATACCTATAATACCACTTGTAATAAATATTTATGATTTAGAGATAATTACAAATGAATGTTCAACAAAAGAAGAATTATTAAATTATCTATTTTTTAGAAAATTAAATTACAAATATATTAGTTCATATGATGAATTAGATGTTTTTGGATTGTTTAAAGAAAAAGGTGATGTGCAATTTAATATCGATGCAGATCAATTAATTGTTACTAGTTATACAGAAGTTTTTGATAAAAAATATGAAACTAAAAGCATAGACTTTTTAATGAATTATGATACTTCGTATATTGGTTAAAAAAAGCTACTATCTATAATTACTTGGTAATTATAGATAGTAGCTTTATACTTCTACAGTTATATTTTTTTACCTTTAGACAAGGGGCAGTACGATTGGTATTTGTTCTTTTCATTTATGTAAGAATAAAAAATACTTGTATAAAATAATCTATTATTCATATAAGTAAAAGTATAGATTGATTTTTAGTGATATAATAAATTTCTAATACATTAAGCATTATTTAGGAGTGAAAGTTTTGAATGAAATTTTAGAAAAGTACAAAGATAGATTAATAAATTTAAATGGTAGAAATAGAGCTTTAGTTACTAAAAAATTACCTAAAAAGAGAGCCTTTGATATACATAACATTACAACTATTAATAAAGATATTTGTAATGAAGTAAAAGAATATATAATTTCAAATAAGGAAAATAAATTAAAGCTTTTACCTGACTATACTAGTTTTTATAATGAGAAAAGAAGAGAAATACAAAGATCTATCAAAGAAGAGTTAATAAAAGAAACAGAAGATATTGAAAATCTAGAAATTGAAGAGAATGAAAAAGAAGCAAAACTAAAAGTAGTTAAAGAAAACCTAAATGAAAAGGAAGAAAAACGTCTAAGTGAATTAGAAAATACTAAGAATAAAATAGTTTCTTATTTAGTTTCATTAAAATCTCTAGATAAGGAAATTAATGATGTCTATAAAGAAACAGGTAGATATGAATTATACATAGGATATCCATTTATTGAAGGTAAACTTAAAGATGATACTTTTATAAAATCACCTTTATTTCTTTTCCCAATAAGATTTAATAGGAAAGGTGATGCCTTCGATATTGAAAATATTAGTGAAAGCAATATATTTTTAAATAAAGTTTTATTACTTGCAATCTTTAAGTTTAATGGAGTTAACTTAGATAATATAGAAACTGAGTATGATAAATTAGATGAGAACTTTATTGAAGATATATTAAAAAAGTTAGAAGAGGAAAAGGTATATATTGATTATAAAGATTCTGAAATTGAAAAATTTATAGAATATACAAATACAACATTACCAAAGTATGATTTAGGATATTTAAAAGTTACTAACAATATGATTATAGGACAATTCTCTATAGCTAATTCTATTTATAATGATTATGATGAATTACTTAAAAGTGATATTGAAATAGATATACTTGAAAGATTATTAAATACTAATTATGAAGGTGATAGATTAAGTGAAGAAGATTCAAAATTAGTTTTTAAGGAAAGAGATATTAATTTAATTTCTAAACTTGATTATAGCCAAGAAAGTGCTGTTAACATGGTTAATAAATCTAATAATTTAGTTATCTATGGGCCACCAGGTACAGGAAAATCTGAAACTATAGTAAATATAATAGGTGATGCCTTATCTAAGGATAAAAGAGTTTTAATGGTTTCTCAAAAGAAAGCAGCACTAGATGTTATTTATAATAGATTAGGAATATTAAATAAGAAAGCTATTTTAATTCATGATATAAATTCTGATAAAAAGAAGTTTTACTCATTAGTAGCTAATTCACTAGAAAATGTAGAAATATCAAATGAAGATTTTGAAAACAATATATTAAACAACTCCAATTATATAGATAATAAGATATTAGATTTAGAAAAAATAGCAAATGTTTTATATAGTAAAAGAGAGTTTGGATTATCTCTTCAAGAAATGTATGAAGAAACTAAGCATATTACATCAAAAGAAGATCCAAGATATGAAGAATATCTTAGATTTAGGAAGAAAAATGATTTTAATAATGAAACTTACTTTAATCTTAAGGAAAATATATCACAAATAAATGATGATATTATCCAAAGCTTTATAACATATACAAGTCTTAAGAGTAAAAATGAATTTATTGATGATATAGATATAAAAATGAATTTTATTGATAAAGAAGAGCTTGCTCATAATCTTCAAGGCATAAATCTATCTTCAAAAAGTATTATTGAAAAATATACAGAAGACATGGACTTATATAATCAATTAATGGATGAATATAAGTTAAATGATTATTATTTAAATGATAAAAAAGCTGAAGCTATAGCAGTTAATATTAATAGTTTAAAAAATGGTCATTTATTAAATAAATTAAATGATAATAGATGGTGGAGTATATCTTATTGGATTAATTATTCAAAAAATAAGAAGATAGAAATAGAAAATAATAATAAATTTGAAGCTAGTAAGGAAGCCCTTATAAATGAAGTTAAAACTATAACTAAAAATATAAATAATTTGTTTAAAGATATGGAGATTATAAAGACTTCTTTAAATGAAAAAGTTTATGATTTATTTATAACAAAGCTTTTAAATGGAAATGACTTAAATAGTTATATTAATGAGATAAATGAGGCTTTAGATTTAAGTGAAAAGTATAAAAATGATTTAATATTAATAAAGAATTTAAATGATTTGAAACTAAAAATATTAAATTATTCTCTTAGTGAAGATATAAATTTAATGAAAGAGCGAATTAGTAACTTATTGGAGTTTACTACACTAAACCATATACTTGATCTAGAAAAGGATATAAATGTTTCAGAAGCTTTAAAGTTATTGACTTCTTTTGAAGAAAATATATCTTTAATAAATAATGAGATGGAGAATAAGAGACAAAATGTTAGAAAGTTAATTTTAAGTAAATGGAATGGAAAGATATTAGCTATAAACAATCTTTCTGGATTTAAAGAGTTTAAAAGGCAAGCTAATAAAAAGAGAGCATTATGGCCTATAAGAAAATACTTTGAAACTTATAGCAATATGATTTTAGATGTTTTCCCATGCTTTTTATTAAGTCCAGAAACTGTATCAGAAGTTTTACCATTAACAAAAGGCTTATTTGATATTGTAATATTTGATGAAGCTTCTCAAATGTATATAGAAAGTGCTATACCTTCAATTTTTAGAGGAAAACAAGTTGTAGTAGCTGGAGATGATAAACAACTTAGACCAAATGGATTATTTAAAAATAGATATATAGATGAAGAAGATGAAGATATAGAAGAGGAATCCTCTGCAGCATTAGAAGAAGAAAGCTTATTAGATTTAGCAAAAGTAAATTATGATAGTGTTTATTTAACTTATCATTATAGATCAAGATATTTAGAGTTAATAAACTTTTCAAATTATGCTTTTTATGGTGGAAGATTAAAAATAGCTCCTAATTTAAATACATCACATGATTATAAGGCTATAGAAAGAATTATGGTTGATGGAAAATGGGAAAATAAATCTAATGAAGAAGAAGCAAAGAAAATTGCAGAATTAGTTGAAAGTATTTTAAAGAATAGAAAAAACAATGAAACTATTGGTATAATAACCTTCAATATAAATCAAAAATCCTGTATAGAAAAGATGCTAGATGATAAGGCTCAGCATGATGAAGAGTTTAGAGAGTTATATACTAAGGAAATTGACAGAATCGAAAATGATGAAGATGTTAGTTTATTCGTTAAGAATATAGAAAACGTACAAGGTGATGAAAGAGATATCATAATTTTTAGTATAGCCTATGCTAAAAATGAAAAAGGAAGAGTATCAGTTAACTTTGGATCATTATCTCAAGATGGTGGAGAAAATAGATTAAATGTTGCTATAAGTAGAGCTAAACAAAAGATTTATGTAGTAACATCAATAGAGCCTGAAGAGTTTAATGTGGACTCAAGTAAAAATAAAGGACCAAAATTATTTAAGAAGTATTTGCAATATGTAAGAGCTGTATCAAATGGAAATACTACTGAAGCAGAAGCTATATTAAATACTGTTTTAGATACAGAGATTATATATGATGATAGTAAAAGCTTTGATAGTGATTTTGAAGCAGAAGTTTATGATGCATTAACTGAAAAAGGCTATAATGTTCATAAACAAGTTGGGGTATCTGGCTATAGAATTGACTTAGCTATTTATGATGAAAGAAAATCACAATATATTTTAGGAATAGAATGTGATGGAGCTGCTTTCCATAGCTCAAAATCTGCAAGAGAAAGAGATATTTATAGACAAAGATATCTTGAATCTAGAGGATGGAAAATAACTAGAATATGGAGCAAAAACTGGTGGGATAATCCTAAAAAAGAGATTGAGAAAATAGAAAAGATTATTAAAGAGATTCAATAATTATATAATAATTAAGCATTATAATTGTAAAAAGTTGTATCAGATAATAAAGCTGGTACAACTTTTTATTTAATGAAACTAAAGAAATTATTTATAAATTAGTCAATTTATATGAACAATACATTATTATACTCAACATATAGTAACTTAATATAATTACCATAATATAATATATTAGTAATTATTAGAAATATAGCTATGTTTATTATATGCTATATTTAAAATGGAGGACTTTTTATGAATTCATTATCATATGGTGGACTTAAAGATGAGTTGAATCCCATATGTACTGTTAATAATATTAATATAGAACATGGATATACAGGTTCAGCACTAATACCTAATGGTACTGAAGTTGGAACCTCTTATGTTATTTCTTCTATTAATGTAGATAATATAAATAGAAGATTATTAGAATTTGTTTGTAATATAATCAATAATAATTTTATTGGAACTATAAGCTTTCAAGTATTTAAGCTTTTTAATAATAACTCTAATGCTATTTCAATTGGACCACCTTGGATATTATCATACCCAGCTGCAAATAATGGAGCAGATATTCTCTCATTATTTGTTTGTGATGAGGACATTTGTTCAGATAAATGTACCTATATTGTACAAGCTACTGTTACTGATAGCTTATTTCGTAGCCTCTATTTAACAGATATTGTTGGTGGAATTGATAATGTAACTCTAGTAGGACCTGCTACCTTTATATCTAATGGTGCATTTTTTACTATTAATGCAGGTATTCCTCTAACCTTAAACATCGTTCACGGTAATATAAATATACAAGGTTTATTTGGCAGTGTTTCTCAAGTTGGAAATACTATAACTGTTAATAATATTGAAGAAGGAAGCTTTATATTTACTGAATCACCTGGATTTAATAACATTTCTATTCTAAGTGGAACAATAAGTTTAACAATTAATCCTTTTAATGGAGAAGTTATAGAGAAAAGTTTAACTAGTGGTACTAGTATTATTACAAACGGAACTTTGGCATCGCTATCATATTAAATAATTTGAATATTTTTTATTGAAATCATAGTTTCTTTATTACAATTTAATCAAAGAAAGAACATAATATTGTAATTCAATAAGTTACGATATTATGTTCTTCTTTTAATTAATTCAAATTAACTACTAATTATTTCTTAATAAGAGAAAATATTAAGGATAAATAAGAATACGC